>JAJTHD010000243.1 GCA_021297925.1 Lysobacteraceae bacterium | reverse complement strand
TTTGGAATCAACAACGTAGCGGTTCTTGGAGTGTCCGCGGCGGTCCGCCCACTGTCCCGCTAGGACAGCGTCGCCGAGTCAGGAGAGCGCTCATGTTCGCCTCCCCGATCGCTGAGAGGCTGACCCGCTTACCCAGCTTTGCGTATAGCTGAACAGCGCGATTTCGAAAGAAATCGTCCGCATCTCCCAGCCATCCGCAGCTACGCGGCAAGCTCGTAGCTGGTACTGCGCCCACCAGAGTCAGACTTGCGCAGCACGCCCCGCGTCACCAAATCGGTGATGTCCCGCAGCGCCGTGTCCGGCGAGCACTTTGCAATGGCCGCCCACTTGCTGCTGGTGAGCTTGCCCTCGAAGCCGTCAAGCAACCTGCTCAGTAACTTCACCTGCCGCTCGTTCATGGGCGTCGTCGCCCAGCGCTGCCAGAACCGTGCTTTGGTCAGCACGGCATCAAGCGTTTTCTGCGCCTCGTCGAGCGCGCGATGAAGGGTATCGAGGAACCACGCAAGCCACTCGGTGACGTCCAACGAACCCTTCTGCGTCCGCTCCAGGATGTCGTAGTACGCCTTGCGTTCCCGTTGGATCTGAGCCGACAAACTATAGAAACGCTGTGGACTACCGTCGGCACGTGCGAGCAGCAAGTCGCCAATCGCCCGAGCGATGCGGCCATTGCCGTCATCGAACGGGTGCAGGGTGACGAACCACAGGTGCCCCAGGCCGGCCTTCAGCAGCGGCGGTTCGTTCGATGGGCGATTCAGCCAGTCGAGGAAGCGGCGGGTTTCGACTTCCAAGCGGTCAGCGGGTGGTGCCTCGAAATGCACCCGCTGTCGGCCAATCGGCCCAGAAATCACCTGCATCGGGCCACTGGTATCGTCACGCCAGCCGCCGACGTTGATTTTCGAAAGGCCGGAGTAGCCAGTGGGAAACAGTGCGGCATGCCACCCGAACAAGCGTTCGCGCGACACCGGCGCATGACAGTTCGTGGTCGCATCGAGCACCATCGCGACCACGCCCTCGACATGCCGATCAACCGTGGCAAGGGCGCCAATGTCCACGCCCAGCCTGCGAGCAAGAGACGAGCGCACGGATTCGACGTTGAGTTGCTCGCCCTCAATCTCACTGGTCTTGACCACGTCCTCGGTGAGCGCCGCAAGGCTCGCCTGGTCGCGTAACGTCAGGCCGACGTCGGCCAGACGCCCCATCAACATCCCCTGGACACGACTGACCTCGGCTAGGGGGGCAGCCAGTGCTGCTAGGTCGAAGCGCCACGCTGGCCAGTCACTGGCCTGCCAGACGTAATTGGAATCACCGCTATTCATGCGGAGATTATGGGGCACGATCTCCACACGCGCAAGAAAATCACCGCACTATGTGCGGTGAATGCGGGCGCCATTCGCCGCATCGCGGGTCGCCCTGCTCGTGGAGTGGGTGCCAAGGGGCGGGCGCCTCTGCCGCCAGTTGAGGGGCTACTCGGGTTACCGATACCTCTGGGTGGATTCCGCAAGAGATCCTGCAACAACTGCCGCACCCCCAGTTGGGTCAGATGTCGATCGGCGTTGACAGTGAAGATCGACAAGATGATCGCCGCGGGTGCTGATGAGGACAGTTGGCGAGACGAGGAACTGTAGGCCGCGGGGACGTCCACCCTGAGGACGGCTGGCGGGCCAACAGCCAGCCCGGCGAGTTTGACACGACAAGATGTCGTGTATAACGTGCGCGAAGGCCCGATACGACCATCCGCGCACGGAATACCGGACATGAAAACCGGCATCTTCAGCACACAGGAGCTGGGCCAAGCGCTTCGCGAGGAGCGCTTGGCGATGCGCATGAAGCAGTCGGACCTTGCCGCGAAGGCAGGCGTGACGCGTCAGCGGATCTCCGAGATCGAGCGCGGCGAGAACGTGACCGCGCTGGTGCTGCTGCGGGCCTTGGCCGCCATGGGCAAGGGGTTGCAGATCGTGGATGTGCGGCCTCAGCCCGGCGCGCTGACGGCGCTGTTCGAGGATGGGGACGATGTCTAGGCAGCTTGAGGTCGTGACCCCTGAGGGGGCAGCGGGGCTGCTGGTGAAGGAGAGCCAGCACGTCTTCAGCTACCGCTCTGCGGATCCGGCGACCGAAGTGTCGCTATCCATGCCGCTGAAGGCGGCGAGCTACAACAGCAACCCGCTGCACCCGGCATTCGCGATGAACCTCCCGGAGGGGTTCCTTCTGGACCGCCTGCGTTCGCGGTTGGGCAAGTTCGGGAAGCTGGACGACATGCGCCTGCTCGAGCACACCGGCCGGCGGCAGATTGGTCGGCTGCAGTACTTGGCCGAGCCGGGCGGTTGGGAGACCCCCCGTGCGACGGCGACGCTGCAGCAGCTCCTTGATGAGGGCAACCGGAAGGGGATCTTCGACTACCTGGTGGAGACCTACCTCGAGGCGGGCATTGCCGGCGTACAGCCCAAGGTCCTGTTGCCTGATGGGTCGCGGCAGCCGGCGGATGGTGACCGCGCGACGGTGATCCAGCCCGACCTGATCGTGAAGGCGGCTGGCAGCGACTACGAAGGCTTGGCGGCCAACGAGTTCGCCTGCATGTCCGCGGCGCGCCGCGCTCAGATTGACACCCCGGAGTTCTGGCTGTCCGACGACGACACCCTGTTCGTGATGCGCCGTTTTGATCTCGACCCGGGGCGCCGCGGGTTCGAGGACATTGCCACCGTCGCCGCGCTGCGGACGGGGAGTGACGATGGCTATAAGTACAAGGGCAGCTACGAGGCGGTCGCCGCGGTCATTGCGACCTATGCCGGGCCTGGCCGTGCGGTCGCGCTCGAGCAGTTCTTCGACTATGTCGTCCTGTCCGTGATGGTTCGGAATGGCGATGCCCACTTGAAGAACTTCGGACTCACGTACAGCACGCCTCAGGCTGGTGACGTGGAACTCGCCCCGCTGTTCGACGTAGTGACCACCACGATCTACAGCTACCCTAGCCCCAAGACGGGCGAGTCACTCGTCGATCGGACGATGGCCCTGAAGCTGATGAAGCGGGACAAGAACCAGCGGTACCCAGTTCGCAGTGAGATCATCGAATTCGGCCGCAAAGTCTGTGGCGTGGCCCGGCCCGAGGAGTCCATCGACAGGATTGCCACCGCGGTGAGGACGACCATGGGCGAGGAACTCCGCCGAGTGCCGGACTCGATCCGAGGCGACATGGCCGCCGCCTGGAACGAA
>JAJTHD010000244.1 GCA_021297925.1 Lysobacteraceae bacterium | reverse complement strand
TCCTCGCACCAGCGGGCCAGAGGCTCGCGGAACCGCGGGTCCGCGACCCAATGGCGGCTGTGCGTCCGCGTGGGCAGGAATCCCCTCGCCAGCTTGTGCTCTCCCTGGGCGCCGGGCTCGAACCGATCCACGCCGTGGGCGAGGCACCAGGCGATGCCCTGGTGGTAGCAGGCCTCGAAGTGCAGGCCCGGAATGTCCTCCACGGCGCCCCAGTAGCGTCCGTAGAGCGCGTAGGCGCCTCGAAGGCACAGCGCGCCGGCGACGGGACGCCCGCCCCGGGATGCCGTCACGAGCAGCACGGCGTCCGGCATCGCGGTGGCGAGGTGCTGGAAGAAGGCCGGCGTCAGCGCGGCGTGGTTCCATTTCTCCTCGAAAGTGCGGGCGTAGAACGCGTGCATGGCGGCCATCGGCTCGCCGGCGGCCGCCGTTCCCTCGAGGAGGTGGAGTTCGATCCCGGCATCGGCGACCTTGCGCCGGTCGGCCTTCAGGTTCTTGCGGCGCTTGTGGTCGAGCGCGGCGAGGAAGCCGTCGAAGTCCTTCCATGCCGGATCGCGCGTCCAGTGGAACTGGATGTCTTCCCGCGCCATCCAGTCCCCATCGAACGCCGGCAGGTCGGCGGCGTCGAGGAAGTTCGCGTGGATCGAGTGCAGCCCGAGGCGGGGTGCCGCGTCGCGCATCGCGTCCAGCAATCGCCGCTTCGCCGCATCGTCGCGGGCCAGCAGCCGCGGCCCAGTGACCGGCGTGTAGGGAACGCCGACCAGCCACTTGGGGTAGTAGGGCCGGCGATGCCGTGCGTAGGCGCTCGCCCAGGCCTGGTCGAAGACGAACTCGCCGTGGGAGTTGCCCTTCGCGTAGGCGGGCGCGGCGGCCACCAGCGTGTCGCCGTCCCATAGCGCCGCGTGCAGGGGGCTCCAGCCGTACTCGGGGTCGAGGCAGCCGTGCCGCTCGAGCCCGGACAGGAAGGCGTGCGAGGTGAAGGGGTGCCCGTCGCGGTTCAGGGCCTCCCAGGCCGCGGGCGGGATCTCGTCGAGCCGTTCGTGGAGGCGAAGCGCGGGCATCGGGGGGCGGCGCGTGGCACGCCCGCAGGATCAGCCGTGCTGCTCGAGGAATCGATCGGCGTCGAGCGCCGCCATGCAGCCCGAGCCCGCCGAGGTGATCGCCTGCCGGTAGACGTGGTCGGCCACGTCGCCCGCGGCGAACACGCCCGGGATGCTCGTGCCCGTGGCGCCACCGTCGAGGCCCGACTTCACCTTGATGTAGCCGTCGCGCATGTCGAGCTGGCCGTCGAACAGCGACGTGTTGGGGCTGTGGCCGATGGCGACGAAAAAGCCGGTGACGGCGATCTCGCGCGTGCTGTCGTCCTTGACCGAGCGCAGGCGCGCGCCGGTGACGCCACTGTCGTCGCCCAGCACCTCGTCGACGGCGTGGTTCCACACCAGCTCGATCTTGCCGGCCGCGGCCTTCGCGAACAGCTTGTCCTGCAGGATCTTCTCGGCGCGCAGCGTGTCGCGGCGGTGCACGAGGTAGACCTTGCTGGCGATGTTGGAGAGGTAGAGCGCCTCTTCGACGGCCGTATTGCCGCCGCCGATCACCGCGACGTCCTGCCCACGGAAGAAGAAGCCATCGCAGGTGGCGCAAGCGGAGACGCCGCGGCCCTTGAAGGCCTCTTCTGACGGAATCCCGAGGTACTTGGCACTGGCGCCGGTGGCGATGACCAGCGCGTCGCAGGTGTACTCGCCGTTGTCACCGATCAGGCGGAACGGCCGCGATCCCAACGCCGCCGTATGGATGTGGTCGAAGACGATCTCGGTGTCGAAACGTTCCGCATGCGCCTGCATGCGCGCCATCAGGTCCGGGCCCAGCAGGCCGTGCGCATCGCCCGGCCAGTTGTCGACTTCGGTCGTCGTCATCAGCTGGCCGCCCTGCTGCAGCCCCGTCACCAGCACCGGCTTGAGGTTGGCGCGGGCGGCGTACACGGCGGCCGTGTAGCCGGCGGGGCCGGAGCCGAGGATCAGCAGGCGGGAATGCTTGGCGGTGGTCATGTCGGTATACTTTCGCGGCTTCGTGGCGGGCGTTGCGATGCACCATGCGGTGCACGACGCGGGCTGCAAAGCTTGGGGGGGCCTCCCCCGAAAAACAAGGACAACGCTCACCCCGCCGACACGCCTTCGCATCGTCCGTCGGGGCATTGGTAGGGCCGCCCACGGGCGGCCTTCCGCGTTTCCGACGCACCGACCATTCCCCTGGAGTCCCCCATGCGCATCGGCATCCCCCGCGAAACCAAGACCCTCGAAGGCCGCGTCGCCCTCGTCCCGGCGGCCTGCGCCGACCTCGTCCGCCGCGGCCACGAGGTCTGGATCGAGAAGGACGCGGGCATCAAGAGCGGATTCTCGGATGCGCAGTACGAGGCGCTGGGCGTGCGGATCGCGCCGGACGCGGCCGCGCTCTATGAAAAGGCCGAGATGGTCGTGAAGGTGAAGGAGCCCATCGATGGAGACCTCAAGCACCTCCGCAAGGACCACCTGCTGTTCTGCTACCTGCATCTCGCCGCCGAGCCGGTGCTTACCCGCAGGCTGCTCGACATCGGCCTGACCGGCGTCGCCTTCGAGACGGTCGAACTCGACAACGGCGACCTGCCGCTGCTGGCGCCTATGTCCATCATCGCTGGCCGGATCGGCATCCAGGTCGGCACGCACCTCCTGCACCAGCCGATGGGCGGCAAGGGCAAGCTGCTCGGCGGCCTGCCCTCGACCGAGCGCGGCAAGGTCGTCGTGTTCGGCGCGGGCATGGCCGGTGGCAACTCGGCGGCGTTGGCCGCGTCGGGCGGCGCGAACGTCGTGGTGTTCGAGAAGCGCCAGGACCGCATGGCGGAGATGATGCGCCTCGGCGCCAACGTCACGGCCCTTTACCCCTACGAGGACGTGGTCGCCCGCGAGCTGGAGACCGCCGACATCGTCGTCGGCGCGGTGCTGGTCACCGGCGCCAAGGCGCCGCACGTGGTCACCCGGAAGATGATCCAGGGCATGGAGAAGGGCAGCGTGCTCGTCGACATCTCGGTCGACCAGGGCGGCTGCTTCGAGACCACCCGCGCCACGACTTGGAAGGAGCCGACCTATGTGGAGGAGGGCATCATCCACTTCGCGGTGACCAACATGCCGGGCGCCGTGCCGCAGACCTCCTCGCAGGCGATCTGCGCGGCGATCCTGCCGTGGGTGCAGAAGCTGGCCTCGGGGACGTGGCGCGACAACGCGGCCCTGGTCCGCGGCATCAACGTCGAGGGCGGCAAGATCGTGCACCCGGCCCTGAAGGACATGGCCGTCTGAGGCCCGCCCCGCGCTACACTCCCGGCCACACAGCGCCGGGAGTGGCAGCGTGCTGATGCAAGGCGTGGAGGGCAGGGCACTTGACCGTCGACAGAAGCTGTGGCGCGAGGTGGCGCTGGTGGTCGCGGCGCCGGTCCTGCTTTACCTCCTCGCCAGCCTGCTGAGCTATTCCGTTGCCGACCCCGGCTGGTCCCGGAACGGCAGCGTCACCGGCGAGATCCAGAACTTCGGCGGTCCGGTCGGTGCCCACGTTGCCGACGTCATGTTCCTGCTGTTCGGCTGGATGGCCTACCTCCTGCCGTTCATGGTCGGTGGCGTCGCCTGGGTGGCCCTCTTCGGGCGCGGTGACGGCGACGGTGCATCGCTCGACTTCGGGCCGACGTTGCGCCTCGTCGGCATCGTCGGCCTGATGGTGGCCGGCACGGGCCTCATGGCCCTGTGGTTCGGCAACGACAACGACCTCCCAGCCGGCGCCGGGGGCATGCTCGGCGGCCTCGTCGGGCACAGCACGCGTGCCCTGTTCGGATCGTCCGGTGCCTTGCTCCTCCTGCTCGCCCTGGCGATCACGTCGGTGACGCTGGCGACCGGCCTGTCGTGGTTCGCGATCATGGAATGGATCGGCGCGCGCGTCCTTGCGCTGCTGGTCCGCGCCCGCGAGGGGCGCCAGCAGGCGGCCGAGTGGCAGCGGACCCGTGCGATGCGCGAGGAGCGCGAGGAAGTCCGCAAGGTCGAGACGCAGAAGCGGGCCAAGCGCGAGCCGGTCAGGATCGAGGCGCCGGCCCCGGCGGTGGTCGAGAAGAGCGAGCGCGCCAAGCGGGAGCAGCAGATCCCCCTGTTCAACACCGTGCCGGAGGGCGGGGTGCCGCCGCTGTCCCTGCTCGACGAGCCCAAGGTGCAGGAGAAGGGGTACAGCGAGGAAACGCTGGAGACGCTCTCGCGCCAGATCGAGTTCAAGCTGAAGGACTTCCGCATCGACGTGCAGGTGGTCGGCGCCTACCCGGGCCCGGTCATCACCCGGTTCGAAATGGAACCCGCGCCCGGCGTGAAGGGCAGCCAGATCAGTTCGCTCGACAAGGACATCGCCCGCGGCCTGTCGGTGAAGTCGGTGCGCGTGGTCGACGTGATCCCCGGAAAATCGGTGGTGGGCCTCGAGATCCCGAACAGCAAGCGCGAGATGATCTTCCTCTCGGAACTGCTGCGCTCGAAGGAATACGACAAGTCCGCGAGCCCGCTCACGCTCGCGCTGGGCAAGGACATCGCCGGCCGCCCCACCGTGGCTGATCTGGCCCGCATGCCCCACCTGCTGGTGGCCGGCACCACCGGCTCCGGCAAGTCGGTGGCGGTCAACGCGATGGTGCTGTCGCTGCTCTACAAGGCCTCCGCCAAGGACGTGCGGATGCTGATGATCGACCCGAAGATGCTGGAGCTCTCGGTCTACCAGGGCATCCCGCACCTCCTCGCGCCGGTCGTCACCGACATGAAGGAAGCGGCCAACGGCCTGCGCTGGTGCGTGGCCGAGATGGAGCGCCGCTACAAGCTGATGAGCGCCGTCGGCGTGCGCAACCTCGCGGGCTTCAACCGCAAGGTCAAGGACGCGCAGGACGCCGGCCAGCCGCTGATGGACCCGCTGTTCAAGCCGAACCCCGAACTCGGCGAGACGCCCCGGCCGCTTGAGCCCTTGCCGTACATCGTCGTCTTCATCGACGAGTTCGCCGACATGATGATGATCGTCGGCAAGAAGGTGGAGGAGCTGATCGCCCGCCTCGCGCAGAAGGCCCGCGCCGCCGGCATCCACCTGATCCTCGCGACGCAGCGCCCGTCGGTCGACGTCATCACCGGCCTGATCAAGGCCAACATCCCCACCCGCATCGCCTTCCAGGTCTCCAGCAAGATCGACTCGCGCACGATCCTCGACCAGTCCGGCGCCGAGACCCTTCTCGGCCACGGCGACATGCTCTACCTGCCGCCGGGCACGGCGCTGCCGGAGCGCGTGCACGGTGCCTTCGTCTCTGATGAGGAGGTGCACCGCGTCGTCGAGTTCCTCAAAGCACACGGCGGCGGCGCGGACTACGTCGAGGGCGTGCTCTCGGAAGTCCAGACCATGGCCGACGGCAGCGTCATCGGCCCGACCGGCCTGCCCGAGGCCGCCAGCCCGGAGGACAGCGAGAACGACCCGCTCTACGACCAGGCGGTCGCCTTCGTCACCGAGAGCCGCAAGGCCTCGATCTCCTCGGTGCAGCGCCGCCTCAAGATCGGCTACAACCGTGCCGCCCGGCTGGTCGAGGCCATGGAACAGGCCGGCATCGTCTCGGCACCGGAGCACAACGGCGACCGCACCGTGATCGCGCCGCCGCCGCCGCGTTGATGGCCGGGAGCGTCGCCGTGCCGGTCGGCGTCGTCCTTGCACCCTCCATTCAGTCAGCCTGCGGAAGACTCCGCCCCATCCGAACCGCCGCGGCCCCGACCACGCCCATGACGATGCCCCGACTCCACGCCGCCATCCTCGTCGTCCTCGCTCTTGTCCCCGCGCTGGCCCTCGCTGGCGGCCGCGCCGCGCTCGACCGCTTCTCGGAAGGTCTGCGCAGCTTGGACGGCCGCTTCGTCCAGCAGGTCCGCGATCCGCAGGGACAGCCCGGCGCGCGCAGCGAGGGGCGCATCGCGCTCCGGGCGCCGCGACAGTTCCGCTGGGAGTACCAGTCGCCCTACCAGCAACTGATCGTCGCCGACGGCGACCATGTGTGGATGTACGACCCGGACCTCGAACAGGTAACCGTGCGCGTGCAGAGCTACGAGGAGCAGACCAGCCCGCTGGCGG
Source organism: Lysobacteraceae bacterium (assembly GCA_021297925.1). GTDB lineage: Bacteria > Pseudomonadota > Gammaproteobacteria > Xanthomonadales > Xanthomonadaceae > Silanimonas. The sequence continues at coordinate 2,872 of JAJTHD010000244.1, read as the reverse complement.
CGCTCATCGATCCGGGCGAGCTTGATCGCCAGTTCATGGTCAGCGACGGAGGGCGCGCCGATGGCCTCGACTGGGTGGCGCTGAAGGCCCGCAAGCCGGCCGAGTCGGCGGTGCAGAGCGCGCGCCTCGGTTTCGATGCGAACGGCCTCGGGGCCATGGTGTTCGAGGACCAGCTGGGCCAGCGCACCGAGGTCCGTTTCAGCGGTTGGACGCGGAATGGATCGCTGCCTGCCTCGTTGTTCCGCTTCGCCCCCCCCGAGGGCATCGACGTGGTCGGCGAAACCCGTGACAGCGCCGAAGTGCGCCCGCTCGAGGAGTGAGCCCCTCGATGGCCGCCTCGGCGCCAATGGCCGAGCGCATGCGGCCGCGCGAACTCGACGAAGTCATCGGCCAGCGCCGCCTGCTCGCGCCGAACGCCGCCCTGCGCCGCGCGCTCGAGGCCGGTCGCGTGCACTCGATGATCCTGTGGGGCCCGCCCGGTTGCGGCAAGACCACGCTGGCGCGCCTCGTCGCCACGCGAGCGAACGCCCGGTTCATCGCCATCTCGGCGGTGATGAGCGGCCTGCCCGAGGTGCGGAAGGTGCTGGCCGAGGCCGCCGACGCCTTCGCACGCGGCGAACGCACCGTGCTCTTCGTCGACGAGGTGCATCGCTTCAACAAGACGCAGCAGGACGCCTTCCTGCCGCACATTGAGGCCGGCCACATCGTTTTCATCGGCGCCACCACCGAGAACCCGAGCTTCGAATTGAACTCCGCGCTGCTCTCGCGCTGCCGAGTGCACGTGCTCGAAGCGGTGTCGGCCGCCGATATCGCCGAGGCGCTGCGTCGGGCCCTCGACGACGCCGAGCGGGGCCTCGGCGGCCTCGGGCTTTCGGTGGACGACGAGGCCCTCGCCAGCATCGCACAGGCGGCGGATGGCGATGTGCGCCGTGCACTGACCCTGCTGGAAATCGCCGCGGAGGTGGCCGACGACGGCCGCATCGATGCCGCGACGCTCTCGCAGGTGCTGGCCGATCGGACGCGTCGTTTCGACAAGCAGGGCGAGCAGTTCTACGACCAGATCTCCGCCCTGCACAAATCGGTGCGCAGCTCCGATCCCGACGCCGCCCTGTACTGGCTGGCGCGGATGATCGACGGCGGCTGCGACCCGGCCTACCTCGCACGCCGGCTGACGCGCATGGCCGTCGAGGACATCGGCCTGGCCGATCCGCGCGCCCTCGACATGGCCATCAGTGCCTGGGAGGCCTTCGACCGCCTCGGGGCGCCGGAAGGCGAACTGGCGCTGGCGCAACTGACGCTCTACCTCGCCAGCTGCGCGAAGAGCAACGCCGGTTACGTCGCGTGGAAGGCCGCGCGCGCGGACGTTGAATCGCACGGCACGCTCGAGGTGCCGATGCACCTCCGGAATGCGCCGACCACCCTGATGAAGGGCCTCGGCTATGGCAGGGGCTACCAGTACGACCCCGACGTGGCCGGTGGCGTGGCCCTCGGCCAGGTCTGCCTGCCGGACGCGCTCGAAGGCCGGGTCTACTACCGCCCGGTCGCCCGTGGCATGGAGATCAAGCTGAAGGAAAAGCTCGACGCCTTGCGCGAGGCGCGCACCGCGGCGCGAGCCGCTGGGTCGAAGGCGTCCGACGCATGAACCCCGCGCATCTGCTGCTCGCGATGGTGGGAGGCGCCCTTGGCGCGGGACTCCGGTACTGGCTTGGCGCCTCCTTGCTGGCGCGGATGTCCGAGGGGATGCCCTGGGGCACCCTGGCGGCGAATCTGGGAGGAAGCTTCCTCGCCGGCCTGCTGTTTGCCGTGCTGGCCGGTCGTGGCCCGGCCGGCGAGGCGATGCGGGCCTTGCTGATCGTCGGGATCATGGGCGGGCTGACGAAGTATTCCGCCCTGATGCTCGAGCTCATGGCCCTCGGAAAGGCCGGACAGGTCGAACGTGCCCTGGCGTACCTGGCGGTGACGATTGTCGGTGGTCTGCTGCTGGTCTGGGCTGGCCTTCGTCTCGGCCCGCTCCTGCGGGGTCCGGTCCCGGGCTGAGGCCCCATCCTGCGGCGGCAGGGTTACGATGGCGCCGGGGCGCGGGGGGCGGCGATAATCGGGCCCTACGCGTTGGGGCGCTGCCCCGGAGACACCGATGCTGGACCCGACCCTGCTGCGCGCCGAGCTGGCCGCCACCGCCGAACGCCTCAAGACCACGCGCGGCTTCGTGATCGACGTCGCCTCGCTGCAGGCCATCGAGGCCGAGCGCAAGCAGATCCAGGTCCGCACGCAGGAACTGCAGAACCTGCGGAACACCCGCAGCAAGGCCATCGGCATGGCCAAGGCGAAGGGCGAGGACGTCGCCCCACTGATGGCGGAGGTGGCGTCGATCGGACAGGAGCTGCAGGACTCGGAGCGGCGTCTGGACGTCATCCGCGAAGCGATCGACCAGATCGCCGCTGGCATCCCCAACCTGCCGGACGCGTCCGTGCCGCTGGGTAGCGACGAAGCCGGCAACGTCGAGCAGCACTGCTGGGGCACGCCGCGCACCTTCGATTTCGCGGTCAAGGACCACGTCGAACTCGGCGCCCGCGACGGCCTGCTCGACGGCGACGCCGGCGCCAAGCTGAGCGGATCCCGTTTCACCGTGCTGCGCGGCGGCGTTGCCCGCCTGCATCGCGCGCTGGCGCAGTTCATGCTCGACCTGCACACCCGCGAGCACGGCTGCCTCGAAGTGAATGTGCCGCTGATCGTCAATGCCGACAGCATGTATGGCACGGGCAACTTCCCCAAGTTCGTCGACGACGCGTTCGAGACGACCGTAGGCGAGGGCAAGCGCTACCTGATCCCGACCTCGGAAGTCTCGCTGACCAACCTCGTCCGCGACGAGATC
>JAJTHD010000205.1 GCA_021297925.1 Lysobacteraceae bacterium | reverse complement strand
GGCGCGGGTGCGCCAGGGCCGGCCGATGCTGCTGGCGCTGGTCGACATCGACAACTTCAAGCTGCTCAACGACGCCGGCGGGCTGGCCGAAGGCGACCAGTTCCTGCGGAGCATCGGCGGGCTGCTGCGCGGCGCCCTCGCGCCGGGCGACGTCATCGGACGCCTCGCCGCCGACCAGTTCGTCCTTCTCCTCCACGACGTCCCGCGCGAGCGCGCCGAGGGACGCGCGCTCGCCATCGTCAAACGCATCGGCGAGTACCGGCATCCGCTCGAGGATGGCCAGTGGCTCACGGTCTCGGCCAGCGTCGGCGCCGTGCCCTTCTCGGCCGGGGAAGCGGGGTTCGACCCGCTGCTGCGCCTCGCCGACGCGGCCTGCGCCACCGCGAAGGAGCTGGGCGGCGACCGCCTGCACCTCGCGGAGGCGCTCGGAAAAAGCGGCGCCGTGGCCGAACGCAGTAGCGCGATGCGATGGGCGGTCCGGCTCGACCGCGCCTTGCGCGAGGGGCACTTCCGGCTCTACTGCCAGAGCATCGTCCCCCTGGGCGCGGACCACGGAGGCCGCCGCCACTTCGAGATCCTGCTGCGCCTGGTCGATCCGGACACCGGCGACCTGCTGCCCCCGGGCCAGTTCGTCCCCGCCGCGGAGCGCTTCAAGATGGGCCCGAAGCTGGACCGCCACGTGCTCGACCGCACGCTCGAATGGCTGGAGGCCAGCCCGCACGCGCTGGACCAGATCGAGGTCTGCGCGATCAACCTCTGCGCCGCCTCGGTCAACGACCCGGGCTTCCTCGACTTCCTCCGCCAGCGCGTGTCGAGCAGCCCGGTGCCCGCCGACCGCCTCTGCCTCGAGATCACCGAGACCTCCGCCGTGCGCGACCTGACCGACGCGCAAGCCTTCATCGCCGCGGCCCGCGACCTGGGTGTGCGCCTGGCGCTCGACGACTTCGGCGCCGGCTTCTGCTCCTTCGCCTACCTGCGCCAGCTGGACGTCGACTTCATCAAGATCGACGGCAGCTTCACCCGCGACATCGAGACCTCGGGGCTGTCGATGTCGATCGTGCGGTCGATCGCGGAGATCGCCCGCGGGCTCGACAAGCGCACCGTGGCGGAGTTCGTCGAGACCGACGCCATCCGCCTGCGCCTCGCCCAGCTCGGCGTCGACTTCGGCCAGGGCTACGGGATCGACCGGCCGGTCCCGATCGAGCAGTATTTCCACCGCCCGGCCCCGGTGGTCGTCCCGCGATGATCCTTCCGATGTCCGTTGCCTTTCGCCGTCGCGCGCTGCTTCCCGCCCTGCTGGTCCTCGGCTTGTCCGGCTGCGCCCATTGGCGCGCCGCCGAGGCCGACGAGGCCCAGGACCGCCCGCTGGCCGCGGCGGTGGGCCTGCCCGCGGCTGTGGTGCCCGAGGCCTTCTCGACGCCCGACCAGCCCGGCGCCGAGATCGACTCCGTCAGCGCATGGCTGGCGCCGGACGGCGCGCGCTGGCTGATCGCCACCGGCAAGGACAGCCACGACCTGAGGGTGTTCGACGGCGACGACGGCCGCCTGCTGCGCACCGTCGGCGGCGAAGGCGACGCCCCCGGCCGCTTCCGCCGCCCGAACGGCGTGTTCGTGTGGGGCGACCGGCTGTTCGTCGTCGAGCGCGACAACCGCCGCGTGCAAGTGCTCGACCTGCCGTCGTTCCGGCCGCTCGCCACCTTCGGCGAGGGGGCGCTGGAATCCCCGTATGGCCTTTGGCTCGAGGAACCGGCCGCGGGCGAGCTGACGGTCTGGGTGACCGACAGCCCGATGGACGGCGAGGACCACGATCGGCTGCCGCCGCTTGAGCGCCTCGACGGCCGGCTCCAGCGCTTCGACCTCGCGCTGGACGGCGACGGCGTGTCCGCCCGCGCGGCCGGGCGCTTCGGCCCGACGGACGAGGCGAACGCCCTGCACCTCGTCGAATCCGTCGCCGGCGACCGCGCCCACGGCGTGCTGCTCGTCGCCGAGGAAGACGCCGCCCGCGGCACCGGCTACCACGTCCACGACCTCGAGGGCCGCGACACCGGTCGCCGACTCGGGGTCGGCGAGTTCCGCGCCCAGGCCGAAGGCATCGCCGCATGGACCTGCCCCGACGGCAGCGGCTACTGGGTCGCGGCGGACCAGTTCACCGACCGCACGGTGTTCCGCGTGTTCGACCGCGCCACGCTGGCGACCCTTGGCGCCTTCGTCGGACGCCGCACCGCCGGCACCGATGGGCTCTGGATCCGGCAGGCCCCGAGCCCGCGCTTCCCGGCCGGCGTGCTGTACGCCGCCGACGACGACCTGCGGGTGAGCGCCTTCGACTGGCGCGACGTGGCGCGGGCGCTTGGCCTGCGCGAGACCTGTCGCTGAGGCCGATGCGCGGGACTGCTTGGCGGGTGCTGCTGGTCGCCTGGCTGGTCGCCAGCGGCCCCGCCGCGGCAACGCGCGGCGTGGCGCTGGCCGTGCAACGGGACGCGGACGGCGTGCGACGTGCCGTGGTCGAGAACCGGCTGGCCGGCCCGCTGCAGGTCCGGGTCTGGGCCGGGGACCGGCCGGCCACCGCGGTCGAAGCGGTCCTGGCCGCGGGCGAGACGCGGGTGCTGGGCCGCTTCGCCGGCGACGGCGGCACCGACCTGCGCCTGCGTGCCATCCCGGGCACGCCGCTGCTCGTCCCGCCCGAACAGCGGCGGGTGTACGCCTTTCCCCTGCCGGCCGGGGCCGAATGGCGGCTCACGCAGGGCTTCGGCGGGCGCGCCAGCCACCGCGCCCCGGCGCACTGGCATGCGCTCGACCTCGCCGCGCCCATCGGCACGCCGGTGCTGGCGGCGCGGGAGGGCACGGTGATGGAGGTCGTCGACCACTTCACCGAAGGCGGTACCGACGCCACGCTCAAGGAGCGCGCCAACCTCGTCCGCGTGCTGCATGCCGACGGCACCATGGCGGTCTATGCCCACATCGCCACCGGCAGCGCACGCGTGCGCCCCGGCGAGGGCGTCACCGCCGGGCAGGCACTGGCGGCCGTGGGCAACGTGGGCTGGAGCACCGCCCCGCACCTGCACTTCGTGGTGCAGGCCAACGACGGCGAGGCCCTGCTCTCGCTGCCCTTCCGCATGCCGGCACTGGCCGCCGCGGCGGTCGTGGATGGCACGGGGCCACGCCCCTGAGCGGCGCGTTCTGCTCTAGGATCATCCCGTCGCCCGATGGGCGACCGCGCCGGGGAGGGCGCGCGATCCGATAGGGACACCGACGCATCGCCCGGGGAGGGTCCGATGTCGCGCTCTCTTTTCCGCCACCTGATCGTGGCGCTTGCTTTGTTGCTCTGCAGCACCGTGGCCCTGGCGCAGTCGGGCTACACCCAGACCCGCCATCCGATCGTGCTCGTGCACGGCCTGTTCGGCTTCGACCGCGCGCTCGGCGTTTACGACTATTGGTACGGCATCGGCGACGAACTGAGGGCCGGTGGTGCCACGGTCTACACCGCCAGCGTCTCGGCCGCCAATGCCACCGAATTGCGTGGCGAACAGCTGATCCGCGATCTGGACACCCTGCGGGCACTGACCGGGCGACAGAAGTTCAACCTCATCGGCCACAGCCACGGCGGGCCGACCGTGCGCTACGTGGCCTCGGTGCGCCCCGACCTGGTGGCCTCGGTGACGCTGATCGGCTCGCCGAACACCGGCGCGCCGCTGGCCGACGCACTCTCGACCACGCTGCCGCCGGGCTCGCCACTCAGCGAACCCGTGGCGCGCTTCGTCGATCTCTTCGCCGGCTTCCTCGGCCGCCTCTCGGGCAACCGAGATCCGCAGGATGCGTTGGCGGCGATGGCGTCGCTCTCGACGGCCGGTGCCATCGCCTTCAACCGCCGCCACCCGCAGGGCCAGCCAACCACGCGCTGCGGCAGCGGCCCCGCCAGCGTGAACGGCATCCGCTACTTCTCGATGAGCGGCACTTCGGTGCTCACCAACGCCTTCGACCTGAGCGACCCGGTGCTGGGGGCCGGCAGCCTGCTGTTCGGCTTCGAGGCCAACGACGGGCTGGTGGGCCGCTGCAGTTCACGATGGGGCCTGGTGCTGCGCGACGACTACGCCTGGAACCACGGGGACGAAGTGAACCAGTTCCTTGGCCTGCGCGGCCTGTTCTCGCCCAACCCGGCCAGCGTGCTGCGTGCCCACGCCAACCGGCTGAAGAACCTCGGCCTGTGAGTCCGCGGCGGGCCGGGCTGGGCCTGGTGGCCCTGCTGGGCGTGGCCGCCCTGGGGTGGTGGCGCTGGCCCGCCCCCGCGGCAGGGCACGGCCCGCAACCCGCGCCGCCGACCCTGGCGGCGGATGCGACGCAGGGGCCGGGGGCCGGCCTGCACCGCGATGGGGGCCTGCGGGGCGCGGCCTGGGATGGCGCCCTGCAGGTCGACGCCGCAGGCCAGGTGGTGCCCAACCTGGGCCTGCGCCGGCTGTTCGACCATGCCTTGGCCGAGGTCGGCGAACGCAGCGATGCGGCCCTGCGCGCCCGCCTCGCCGAGCACCTCGCCCGCCACGGGCCGCGCGTCGCCGCCGAGGCAGTGGGCCTGTTCGACCGTTACGTCGCCTACCTGAGGGCCCTCGACAACGCGGCGCTGTCCACCCTGGACGACGCCGAGGCCCGGCACGCCCGAGCGGTGGCGCTTCGCCGGGCCTGGCTCGGCGAACGCATGGCCGAGGGCTTCTTCGCGGCTGAGGAAGCGCGGGCCGCGCACGGGCTGGCCCGGCGTGCGCTGGTCGCCGACGAGCGCCTCGACGCCGCCGAACGGCAACGCCGACTCGAGGCACTGGACGCCACGCTGCCTCCCGAACTTGCCGCGGCGCGCCGCGAGGCCGGGCTTGCCGCCCGTGCCGAGTCGCTCGATGCCGCGCTCGCGGCCCGGCCCGCCGTCGAGCGGCACCACGAACGCGCGCAGCGCTTCGGGCAAGCTGCGGCCCAGCGGCTCGCCCTGCTCGATGCGCAACGGGCCGATTGGGACGCGCGGGTGGCCGCCTACGTGCGCGAACGCCAGCGGTTGGGACTCGACCCGGCACAGGCCGAGGGCCCCCAGCGGGCCGCCTTCGAGCAGTTGCGGGCCCGGCACTTCGATACGCCATCGCAACGCCGCGTCGCCTCGCTCGAAGCGATTGGCGCCCTGCCCGCCCCCGGGGGCTGAGGCCGCGCAGGGAGCCGCCCGGGGACGGCGCGTATAATCTTGGCCCTTCCCGTTCCCCCGAGCCGCCGGCGTCAAGCCCGGCGCGGCCCGCATGTCCCAGCAGAGCACCGAAACCCGGCGTCGCCGGACCTTCGCCATCATCTCCCACCCCGACGCCGGCAAGACCACGCTGACGGAGAAGCTGCTGCTGTTCGGCGGCGCGATCCAGATGGCCGGCTCGGTGAAGGGCCGCAAGGCCGCGCGCCACGCCACCTCCGACTGGATGGCCCTCGAAAAGGAGCGCGGCATCTCGGTCACCTCGTCGGTGATGCAGTTCCCCTACGAGGGCAAGATCGTCAACCTGCTCGACACGCCGGGCCACGCCGACTTCGGCGAGGACACCTACCGTGTGCTGACGGCCGTCGACTCGGCCCTGATGGTCATCGACTGCGCCAAGGGCGTCGAGGAACGCACGATCAAGTTGATGGAGGTGTGCCGCATGCGCGACACGCCGATCATGACGTTCATCAACAAGCTCGACCGCGAGGGCAAGGAGCCCATCGAGCTGCTCGATGAAGTCGAGACCGTGCTCGGCATCCAGTGCGCGCCGATCACCTGGCCGATCGGCATGGGCCAGCGCCTGAAGGGCGTGGTGCACCTCGTCGATAACGAAGTGCACCTGTTCGAGCCCGGCAAGAACTTCACCCGCCAGGATTCCACCATCCTGAAGCTCGACGATCCGGCGCTGGAGGCTCGCCTCGGCGCGCAGGCGCTGGCCGAGCTGCGCGACGAGTTGGAACTGGTGCAGGGCGCCTCGAACGCCTTCGACAAGCAGGCCTACCTCGAAGGCAGGCAGACGCCGGTGTTCTTCGGCTCGGCGGTCAACAACTTCGGCGTGCAGCTGCTGCTCGATTTCTTCGTCGAGCACGCGCCCCCGCCGAAGACGCGCGCCACCACCACCCGTGCCGTCGAGCCGGAGGAAGAGAAGCTCACCGGCTTCGTCTTCAAGATCCAGGCCAACATGGACCCGCAGCACCGCGACCGCGTGGCCTTCATGCGCATCTGTTCGGGCCACTTCACCGCCGGCATGAAGGTGTTCCACCCGCGCACCGGCAAGGAGCTGAAGCTCGCCAACGCGCTGACCTTCATGGCCAGCGACCGCGAGATCGCCGCCGAGGCCTGGCCGGGCGACGTCATCGGCATCCACAACCACGGCACCATCGCGATCGGCGACAGCTTCAGCGAAGGCGAGGCGATCAGCTTCACCGGCATCCCGAACTTCGCGCCCGAGCTGTTCCGCCGCGCGCGCCTGCGCGACCCGCTGAAGCTCAAGCAGCTGCAGAAGGGCCTGGCCCAGCTCTCGGAAGAGGGCGCGACGCAGTTCTTCCGCCCGCTGATGAGCAACGACCTGATCCTCGGCGCCGTGGGCATGCTGCAGTTCGACGTGGTGGCCTACCGCCTGAAGGACGAGTACGGCGTCGATGCCAGCTTCGAGCCCGTGCAGGTTCAGACCGCGCGCTGGGTGTACGCCAAGGACGACAAGGTGCTAGAGGCCTTCCGCGAGAAGAACGCGATGAACCTTGCGGTCGACGCGGCCGGGCACCTCGTCTACCTCGCGCCCTCACGGGTGAACCTGCAGCTGGCGCAGGAGCGCGCGAAGGACGTGCGCTTCGAGGCCACCCGCGAGCACGCCGCCTCGGTGGCGGTGGACTGAGCCGCCGGTGGCCGGCGACCTGCCTGCCGTGACGGCACCGCCTGCGGCGCCGTTCTTCGAGCTTCGCGACTGGCGCGAGGGCGGCGAGTGGGCCGCCACGCCGCTCGGCACGCTGTTCATCCGTCGCCAGGTCGACGCGGCCAAGCCGGTGCTGCTGCTGGTCCACGGGTTTCCTTCGGCCAGTTGGGATTTCGCGCCGCTCTGGGAGCCGCTGTCCCGGCATTTCTCGCTGGTGACGCTCGACCTGCTGGGCTTCGGCGATTCGGCGAAGCCCCGGGGCCACCGCTACACCATCGCCGAGCAGGCCGAGCTGTGCGAATGGCTGCTGCGACGCGAGGGCGCGTGGGACTACCACGTGCTGGCGCACGACTACGGCGTGACGGTGGCGCAGGAGCTGCTCGCCCGCCAGCACGACCGCCGCAAGCCGCGACCGTCGCTGCGCTCGGTGGTGCTGCTCAATGGTGGCCTGTTTCCCGAGACCCATCGCGCGCGCCTCGTGCAGCGGCTGCTCGCGGCCCCGCTGCTGGGCCCGGCGCTCGCGCGGCTCACCGGCAAGGCGCGCTTCGCCGCCAGCCTGCGCGCCGTGTTCGGCCCGGACACCCCGCCAGAGCCGCGGGTGGTCGACGGCCTGTGGACGCTGCTGCGCACCCACGAGGGCCATCGCGCGCTGCCACGCCTGCTCGGCTACATGGCCGAACGGCGCCGGCATCGCGCGCGCTGGGTCGGGGCGCTGGAACGCAGCCCCTGCCCGCTGGCGCTGGTGAACGGCAGCGCCGATCCGGTGTCCGGCGCCCATCTCGTGGCGCGTTGGCGCGAACTCGGCATCGCCGGCGACACCATCGAGTTGCCGGGCATCGGCCACTACCCGCAGCTCGAGGCCCCGCAGGCTGTGCTGGACGCCGCCCTCGCGTTCTGGCGACGGCACGGCGTCCTCGCGGACTGAACCGCCCTCAGGCGATGTCGACGTAGCCGCGTTCGATGGCGCGCTCCAGCGCCGCGAACGCCGCCTTCGCTTCCTCGAAGGCCTCGCGGCGCGCGCGGAGGGCGGTGTACTCCACCGCGTCCGAGTTCTGCGACACCGACAGCGCCGCTTTCAGGTACTCGGCGCGCAGCTCCGCCACGCGCGTCGCGAAGGCGACGAAACTGGCGCGGTCGAGGTGCGGGATGTGGGCCTGGATGATCTCGCGGTTGGCGTCGGTGATGGCGTGCTCGACGTCCTGAAGGAACTTCTGCTGCTTGCGGATGCGGGTGCTTTCTTCGTCGAACATGGTCCAGCCTCCTCGGTCGGTCACTCGGCGTCGCGGAACACCGCGGTGCCGCGGCGTCCATCGGGATGGATCCAGCCACGGTACATGCCGCTGGTGTTGAAGGGCATCACGATGGTGCCGGCGTCGTCGAGGCCGATCGCCCCGCCGTCGCCGCCCATGGCCGGGATGATGCGGTTGATCACGTCCTCGGCGGCGACCTCGATCGGGTCGCCGCGCAGCTCCACGCGGGCGCAGACGTCGTGGGCCGCGACGGCCCGCAGGTAGAACTCGCCCCACCCG
>JAJTHD010000039.1 GCA_021297925.1 Lysobacteraceae bacterium | reverse complement strand
GAAGCCCGTGGTACGACCGATCAGGGCGTCGCCCAGTTCGATCTGCGCGTTGACCAGCTGGGTCATGGTGACGGTGGAGCCGGCCTGGCGGGCGATGCCTTCCGGCGTGGTGTCGCCGGCGGTGCGGATCGTGTACGCGCCGGCGGTGGTTGCGAAACCTGCCGCGGCGACGATCGCCAGCGCCAGGGCATTCTTCTTGAGGATCGACATGTCGAACTAACTCCTAGTTAGCAATTACTGGGGTTGTAGCCTTGACCGGTTGCCACCGCACGACCCGGTACCAGAGGGGTGCTCTGGCATCCGGCTGTTCTCAGGAGACCGCCACAGGACGAGGCTCATAAGGACGTCAAGCTACCGGGGGCAAGTTATTACATCGTTCAGGGGCGGTCAATCCCTGCAATTCCTTGTCACGACGCGGCTTCCAGACCCTGACCGCAAGGGGTCCGGAGGCGCTTCCCATGTGGCGTGACCACGACCCGAGCGTAGCCTCTGTCGCGTTACCATGCCACCCCTTCCACGCCGCGAGGCGACGCCGGCTCCGCATGCCCGACGCGCTCTTCCTTCCCTTCCACCAACGCCACCTGCTGGGCGCCCTGGTGCGCCGGGAGCTGGCGGCACGCCATCGGGCCAGCCTGCTCGGCGCCCTCTGGTTCTGGATCGCCCCCCTGCTGGCCCTCGGGGTCTATGCATTCGTATTCGGTGGCGTGCTGGCGACCCGCCTGCCGGGGCAGGCCTCGCCCGGCTGGGCCGGTTTCGCGCTGGTGCTTTTCAGCGGGCTCGCGCTGGCCACCTTCTTCAACGAGGTGCTGGGCCGCGCGCCCGGCAGCGTGCTGGCCCACCCCGGCTACGTGAAGAAGGTGGTGTTCCCGCTGCATCTGCTGGCCTGCGTGGACGCCTCGGCCGCCCTCGTCACGCTCGGCGCATCGCTGGCCCTCGTGGTGGCTGCGGCTGCGGCCACCGGCGGTCTGGCGATCACGTCGCTGGCGCTCCCTCTGGTCGTGGCCCCCCTCGTGCCGATGACCCTGGGCCTGGCCTGGGCCGTCGCGGCCCTGGGGGTGTACCTGCGCGATCTTTCCGCCATGGTGCCCCCGGCGCTGACCGCGCTGGTGTTCCTCGCCCCGGTGATGTACCCGCGCGAATCGGTTCCCGAAGCCGCCCGGCAGTGGATGGTGCTGAATCCCCTGACCGTGCCGGTGGAGCAGCTTCGACGCGTGCTGTTCCTCGGGGAGTGGCCCGACCTGCACGCGCTCGGGATCTACGCCGTCGCCTCGCTCGTGGTCTACTTCTGGGGTTTCGCCGTGTTCCGCCGCCTGATGAAGGGTTTCGCCGATGTCCTCTGAGCCGTCCTCCCCGCCTCGCCGCCTCGGCGAGATGCTGCAGGAGCGCGGACTGGTCTCCGGCGCGGACGTGGAGCGGGCGCTGGGCCTGCAGGGCCGCCTGGGCGGCCGCCTGGGCGCCGTGCTGGTCCGGCTGGGCGCGCTGTCGGAGGACAATCTGGTGGAGGTGCTGGCCGACCAGCTCGGGCTGCCCGTGGCGGGGCGCGACCTGCCATGGCCGGACAGTGCGCAGGTGCTGGACGGCGCCTCGGCCCTGGGCGTGCGCCTCGACTGGCTGCTCGACCGCCAACTGATGGCATGGCCGGTCGATGCCGGCGTGGCCTGCGCCTCGCGCGATCCGCTGGCGCCCGCGCTGGCGGAGGCCTTGCGCTTCATGGCCCCGGGCGTCGCGATCCACCGCGCCCTCGCCAAGCCGCAAGAGCTCGAGCGCCACCTCGAGGACGTGGCGCGGCTTGCCGCCGCGCAGCGCGAGGACGTCGCCGGCGATGCGCGCGCCCTCCGCGAACTCGCCGAGGAAGCCCCGACCGTCGAATTCGTGAACAACCTGCTGGCCCAGGCCGTCGAGCAGCGCGCCTCGGACATCCACATCGAGCCGGAGGCCCAGGGCTTCGCCGTGCGCTTCCGCATCGATGGCGTGCTACAGGGCCGCCTGCAGCTGCCGCGCGAGCGTTTCGCGGCCGTGGCCTCGCGACTGAAGCTGATCGCCGGCATGGACATCGCCGAGCGCCGGCTGCCGCAGGACGGGCGCTTTTCGGCGCGCGTCAGCGGGCAGGAAATGGACATCCGCGCATCGGCCCTGCCGGGCGTGCACGGCGAGTCCGTCGTGATGCGACTGCTGCCGAAGGAGCGGAAGGAACTCGGCCTCGATCGACTTGGCTTCGCCCCGGACCAGCTGGCCCTGATGCAGGCCTGGGCGCGCGAGGCCAATGGCATCGTGCTGGTCACCGGCCCCACCGGCTCAGGCAAGTCGACCACGCTCTACGCCACGCTGGCGGCGAGCAACGACGGCCTGCGCAAGATCATCACCGTCGAAGATCCGGTGGAATTCCAGCTGCCGGGCATCACGCAGATCCAGACCCATGCCGACATCGGGCTGACCTTCGCCAAGGCGCTCCGGTCCATCCTCCGCCAGGACCCGGACGTGATCATGATCGGCGAGATCCGCGACCTCGAAACGGCGGAAATCGCGGTGCAGGCCTCGCTGACCGGCCATCTGGTGCTGGCCACGCTGCACACCAACGACGCCATCAGCGCGTTCACGCGCCTCGTGGACATGGGCGTGGAGCCCTACCTCGTCGCCACGCCGGTCAAGGCCGTGCAGGCGCAGCGCCTGGTCCGCCGGCTGTGCGAGTGCGCGCGCCCCTGCACCCCGCCCGTCGAGTACGCGGCGATCGCCGACGCCTGGGCCGAGCGCCTCGGCGTGGCGTCGCCGCCCGCGTGGAAGGAGCCTGTCGGCTGCCCGAAGTGCCTCGGCAGCGGCTACCGGGGGCGCATCGGCATCTACGAGATGGTGCCCGTCTCGCCCGCCTTGCAGCACCTGGTCGTCAGCGGCGCGAGCGTGAACGCGCTCAAGGCGCAGGCGGCCAGCGAGGGCGTGCGGTTCCTGCGCGACGACGGCTTCCTGAAGGCACGCGAGGGCATCACCTCGGTCGAGGAAGTGCTGCGCGTGACGAGCCTCTGAGATGGCGCGCTGGGACTACGAAGTGCTGGCGGCGGACGGCAGCACGCTCACCGGCGTGGTGCAGGCCGCGAGCGAGGCCGAGGCGCTGCGCGAACTGGAGCGCAAGGGCCTGCTCGCGCTGCGCCTGACCGAGCACCGCACCGCCACGGCGCGCTCCCGCTTCGCCGGCGAGGCACCGCGCGAATCCGAGGTGATCCTCGCGATGCACGAGGTGGCGACGATGCTGCTCTCCGGCGTGCCGGTGGCCGAGGCCGTGGCGGCGCAGGCGGCCTCCGGCCACCACCCGGGCCTGGTCGCCGGGTTTTCCGCCATCCGCGACGGCATCGCGCGCGGCCAAGGGTTCAGCGACGCGCTCGCGGCCTCGGGCATCGCCCTGCCCGCCTACGTGCTGCAACTGTGCCGCGCCGGCGAGATGACCGGGCGCCTCGGCGAATCGCTGCGCGATGGCGTCGCGCAGATGGAGGAGGCCGCCGCGAGCGCGGCGGAACTGCGCAACGCGCTGGTCTACCCGGTCATCCTCGTGATCGCAGGCATCGCCGCGGTGCTGCTGCTCTTCATCTTCGTGGTGCCGAAGTTCTCGCGCCTGCTGGACCGCGCCGACGACCTCCCGCTGCTGGCCTGGGGCGTGCTTTCGCTCGGCCAGTGGGTGAACGATCACCTGATGCTGCTCGGTGCCGCGGGCGTCGGTGCCGTGCTCGGCCTCGCGACCCTGCTGCGCCGCCCGGGGGTGCGCCTCGCCCTGCTCGACGGCGCCGCGCG
>JAJTHD010000103.1 GCA_021297925.1 Lysobacteraceae bacterium | reverse complement strand
TGCGGTTCTCGCGCCACAGGCGTTCAACCGGGAAATCGCGGGTGTAGCCGGCGCCGCCATGCACCTGGATGGCCAGCGAGTTGGCCTCCTGCCCGTAGTCCGAGGGCCAGGCCTTGACGATCGGCGTGAGCAGATCGACCAGCGCCTGCGCCTCCGCATCGCCGCCGTGCTTGGCCTCGTCGACGAGGCGCCCGGCGTAAAGGCACAGCGCCAGGCCGCCCTCGGCGAAGCTCTTCGCCTTCAGCAGCATGCGGCGCACGTCGGCGTGCTCGATGATCGGCACCATCGGCGTGCTGGCGTCGCGCTCGCCGGGCTTGCGGCCTTGGCGACGCTCCTTGGCGTAGTCGAGCGCGGCGCGGTAGCCACCGTAGCCGGTCATCGCCGCACCGATGCCGACGCCGATGCGCGCCTCGTTCATCATCACGAACATGCCGCGCAGGCCGTCGTGCGGGGCACCGACGAGTTCGCCGATGGCCGGTTCCTCCTCGCCGAAACCGAGCAGGCAGTTCACCTGCCCGTGCGTGCCGAGCTTGTGGTTCAGGCCGATCAGGCGCACGCCGTTGCGCGCGCCGGCGTGGCCCTCGGCATCGACGTGGCGACGCGGCACGATGAACAGCGAGATGCCCTTGGTGCCCACCGGGCCGCCGGGGATCTTGGCCAGCACGAGGTGCACGATGTTCTCGGCGATCTCGTGGTCGCCGCTGCTGATCCACATCTTGTTGCCGCGGATCGCGTAGCGGCCGTCAGGCAGCGGTTCGGCGACGCAGCGCAAATCGGCCAGCGAGGAACCGGCCTGCGGTTCCGACAGACACATCGTGCCGAACCAGCGGCCCTCGTTCATGGCCGGCAGGAAGCGGCGCTTCTGGTCCTCGCTGCCCACTTCGCGGATCAGGTTGGCCGCCGCCTGCGTCAGGAAAGCATAGCCGTTGGTCGCCACGTTGGCACAGCTGAAGAGCCCGCCGATCGCGGCGACGAAGGTGTAGGGCAGGCCCAATCCGCCTTCCTCGGCGGGGGCTTCCATACCGAAGAAGCCGGCCTCGCGATAGGCCGCGAGCGCCTCGGCGATGGCGGGCATCAGTTCGACCTGGCCGTTCACCAGCTTCGGCGGGTTCTGGTCGGAGGCTGCCGCGTGCGGCAGGAAGTGCGCCGCCGCGAGGTCGAGCGCCGCGTCCAGCATCGCCACGCCGGTGTCGCGGTCGACATGGGCAAACGCGGGCATCGCCGCGAGGGTGTCGGCCTTCAGCCAGTCGTAGAGCCAGAAGTGCAGGTCGTCGCGGGGTGGCAGCATGGGGACATCCTCGGCAGGGGCGGGCAGCATCGCCGATCCGGCGTCGTGATGGCGATAATGACCGCCTCCATGGAGGTCCCATGCCCTACACCCCGATCACCGGTACGCTCGGCTACGTGCTCTCGCCCGACGGCACGAAGGTGCTGATGGTCCACCGTAACGCCCGCCCCGGCGACGAACACCTCGGCAAGTACAACGGCCTTGGCGGCAAGCTCGAGGCCGACGAGGACGTCGCCGCCGGCATGACGCGCGAACTGCACGAGGAGGCCGCGATCACCGTCACCGCCATGCAGCTGCGCGGCACGATCAGCTGGCCGGGTTTCGGCAAGAACGGCGAGGACTGGCTGGGCTTCGTCTTCCTGGTCACCGCCTTCGACGGTGAACCGCCCGCCCACAACGACGAGGGCGACCTGGCCTGGGTGCCGCTCGACCGCCTCATGGACCTGCCGATGTGGGAAGGCGACCGCCACTTCCTGCCGCTGGTGTTCGACGGGGACCCGCGGCCTTTCCACGGCGTCATGCCCTATCGGCACGGCCGGGTGGTCCGCTGGCGCTACTCGAGGTTCTGAGGGGCGCTTGCCGAGCGGCCTCCAAGCGCCTAGCGTGCGGCCACGATCGTCGCGGAGGCCCATCGATGGCGCTGCTGATTGACACCCTGCTGGCCCTGCTGTGGATCGGAGGCAGCGTCGCGCTCGTGCTGGGCGTGCATGCGGTGGCGAGGCGCTGCCTGCCTCCCGCGGCCGCCGACGAGGGGGCCTCGCCGTCACCGGACGGTCACGACCACCCTCCTGCGGTCCGCGACGCCGCGCAGGTGGTCGGGCTTCGGACCGCCGCCCTGTTCGGCGTGATCCTCGCGATGGTGTACGCGCAGGAACTGGGCCAGTACCAGCAGGTCCGGGAAGGCCTCACGCGCGAAGCGGTCGCGATCGCCGATGTCTTCCATGATGCGGGCCGTTACGGCGGGGACGTCGCAGCGCCGGTGCAGAGCGCCATGCGGGACTACGTGCGCCACGTCGTGGAACGCGAGTGGCGCCTTCTGGGTACCGAGAAGCGGCTGTCCCGACGTGCGTGGGAGGCCCGGGAGCGGGCCTATGCGGCCGTCCTCGACGCGGTGCCGGCATCCCCGCGCGAGATGTCGCTGCGCGAACGGATGCTGGCCCGGCTCGGGGCCATCGCCGAGCACCGCCACCTGCGCGAGGAGTGGGCCGAACAGGGGTTCCCCGTGGTCTTCTGGCTGCCCGCCCTCGCCGGCCTGGTGCTGGTGACGCTGCCGCTCCATGTGTTCCCGCCGACGCGCCAGACCCGCGTGCTGCTCGCCAGCATGGGCGCGTTCGCCGGGCTGGTGCTGTTCTTCGTGCAGGCCTTTTCGAGCCCCTTCACGTATCCCCTGCACGACCCGCCCCGCGCCTTCGAGCGCCTGCTCGAGAGCGACTTCGACGCCCGGGCGCCCTGATCGCGCTCAGCCCCAGCGTTCGAGCACCGCCGGCACGCCGGCGGCGTCCGGCACGCTGGCGAAGCGCGGGTGCGCCGGGTCGATCTCGGCGCGGTCCAGCGCCCACACCAGCGGGTACGGCACGTGGATGCCCCAGCCGCCCAGCGCCAGCACCGGCGCGATATCGGACTTCTGCGAGTTGCCGACCATCGCGAACTCCGCCGGCGACACGTCGAACTCCTTGAACAGTCGCGCGTAGCTCTTTTCGTCCTTCTCGCTGACGATCTCGATGCGCTGGAACAGGTCGGCCATGCCCGAGGCCGCGACCTTGCGCTCCTGGTGGAACAGGTCGCCCTTGGTGATCAGCACCACGCGATGCGTCGCGGCCACGGCCTCGACGGCGGCACGCACGCCGGGCAGCAGCTCGACGGGATGCTGCAGGATCGATTTGCCGAGGCCCACGATGCGGTGCAGGTCGGCCGCGCTGATGCGCTCGCCGCTCAGGGCGATGGCGGTCTCGATCATTGAGAGCGTCATGCCCTTGGCGCCGTAGCCGAACAGCTTGATGTTCTCGCGCTCGGTGGCGAGCAGGCGCTCGTGCACGCCGGCGTCGGCGAGGTCGACGTAGCCGCCGACGATGCGCTCGAACTCCGCGTGCGCCTCGTGGAAATAGGTCTCGCTGTGCCAGAGGGTGTCGTCGGCATCGAAACCGACCAGGGTGATGCTCCGAGCCACGGCCTCAGCCCTGCCCCATGCCGACCGGTCCGAGGTAGTCGGCCTTGCCCAGCGGAACGCCGGCGTGGCGAAGCAGGGCGTAGGTGGTCGTCACGTGGAAGTGCACGTTCGGCAGGATGAAGGCGAACAGGTAGTCGAGGCCCTTGAAGTGCAGGTCGCCGCGGGCGCGGGTGGGCACGGTGATGTCGCGCATCTCCGCCCCCTCGAAGGCCGCGGCCGGCACCGAGCCGATGTAGGCGATGGTGCGCTCGACGCGATCGACCAGCTGCTCGAAGCTCGTCTCGGTGTCGTCGAACTTCGGGGCCTCGCCACCCATCATGCGGCCGACGCTGTTCTTGGCGATGTCGGTGGCGATCTGCACCTGGCGCGTCAGCGGGAACATGTCCGGGGCGAGGCGCATGCCGAGCAGCACCGCCGGGTCCCAGCCCTGCGCGCGGGCGTGGGCCTCGCCTTTGGCGAGGATGTGCTTCAGCTGCGTCAGGGTGCGGACAAGGGCGGGAACGGTCAGGGCGTGCATGGGCGTCACTGGAGATGGACAGGCGCGCAGTGTAAATCGTCACCATGGACCTGCTGACTCCGCCCACCACCGTCACGCCGAGCGGCCTGCGCGAAGCCGTCATCGCGCCCCTGCTCCGCGCCGTGCTGCGCTGGACCGTGAAGCCGCGATTCGCGCCAGAGGTGCCCATCGCCGCGCAGCGCGCGCGCCTGCAGCGCTTCATTCCCTTGAACCGTCTGCCGAAAGGCAGCCGCGTCGAGCCCGCGATGCACGGCGGCGTGCCGGGCGAATGGCTGCACCCGCCGCACGCACCGGTGAAGGCCGGTCGCGTGCTCTACCTGCATGGCGGCGCGTTCTGCGTCGGCTCGCCGGCCACGCATCGCGCCCTCACCGCGAGACTGGCGCGGGACCTCGGCCTGCCGGTGTTCTCGGCCGACTACCGGCTGGCGCCCGAGCACCCTTTCCCCGCCGCGCTCGACGACGCGCTGGCGGCGTATCGCTCGCTGGCGGCGGAAGGCCCGGTCGTCGTCGCGGGTGATTCCGCCGGCGGCACGCTGGTGCTGCTTCTCGCGCAGGCCCTGCGCGATCGCGGCGAGCCCATGCCCGCCTGCCTGCTGCTGCTCTCGCCGCTGGCCGACCTGACGCTCACCGGCCTGCCCGACACCGTGCCCGGCGAGGCGCTGCTGTCGAAGCCTTGGTTGGCGGCCTGCATCGACCACTTCCGCGCCGGGCTGCCGGCCGATGATCCGCGCGTCTCGCCCCTGCACGGCACGCTCGCGGGCCTGCCACCCACCCTCGTGCAGTGGGGCAGCGACGAGCTCTTCGCCCCCGGCTGCGCGCGCCTCGTCGCGGCTTTGCATGGAGCCGGCGTCACCGCGACGGCCGAGGTCGTGGCGAACCGTTGGCATGTGTTCGCGCTTCATGCGGGCACGCTGCCGAGCGCCGACGCCGCCCTCGGCCGCGCCGCGCGCTTCGTCGTGCCGCATCTGGAAGCCGCAACGCCGCCGCGCACCACGCGCCACGAGGTCGTCGTGCTCGGCGCCGGCATGTCGGGGCTGTGCATGCTGCGCACGCTGAAGCACGCAGGGATCCACGACGTGGTCGCGCTGGAGAAGCAGCCCGGCCTCGGCGGCACGTGGTGGGACAACCGCTACCCGGGCGCGCAGGTCGACGTGCCCGCGCCGGCCTATGCGTTCTCATTCGCGCCGAACCGCCATTGGCCGCAGCGCTTCGCCGACGCGCCGGACATCCACGCCTACCAGGAGGCGCTCGCGGCGCGCGCAGGGCTGCTGGGCCACCTGCGCCTCGGCACCGCGCTGGTTTCCGCCACCTGGGACGAATCGGCTGCGCTGTGGCGCTTTCGCACCACGAAAGGCGACACGCTGGAGTCGCGCTTCTTCGTCTGCAGCACCGGGCCCTTGAGCCAGCCGCGCTGGCCGGCGATCCCCGGCCTCGACGACTTCGAAGGCCCGAGGCTGCACACCGCGCGCTGGCCCGCCGACGACACGGCCCTCGACGGGAAACGCATCGGCGTGATCGGCACCGGCTCCACCGCCGTGCAACTCATCCCGAAACTCGCGGCTCGCGCGTCGAAACTCGAGGTGTTCCAGCGCACACCGAACTGGGTGCTTCCGCGGCTGGAACGCCGCTATCGCTGGTTCGATCGCTGGCTGATGCGGGTGCCGGGCTACGCGCCGGCCGTCCGGCTCGCGTGGGCCGGTTTCCTCGAATGGACGCGGCGCGGGTTCGACGAGGGCACGGTCGCGCGGCGCTTCATGCTGG
>JAJTHD010000065.1 GCA_021297925.1 Lysobacteraceae bacterium | reverse complement strand
GCTGCCCTCGGACGACACCGAAACGGTGTTCGCCGTCGACTACACCCGCCAGCGGCCCGACGGCTACGCGCAGGTGCTCGCCGGCGTGGCGCCGACCTGGCGCGGCACGCCGGGCTTCCGCTCGTCGCTCTACGGCATCGGTCCGAATCCCTCGGCCAATCCGCGCCGCCACTTCTGGGGAATCATTTCCGACCTCGGCTACACGCCGCCGAACGTCGACCTCGCGAACCGCGAAGTCCGCCCCTTCGACCGCGTGATCGACACCGGCACGCCGTGGCGCTCCGACAACACGATCGGCGGCGCGTCCCTGAACGTCGAAACGGCGCTCGGCTCCGGCACCCTGACCTCGACCACCGCATGGCGGTTCTGGGACTGGGGTCCATCGAACGACCGCGACTACACCGCGCTTCGCGTCGCCACGCGGTCGCAGGCGCCCTCCCGGCAGACGCAGTGGACGCAGGAGCTGCGTTGGGCGGGCGACCTGTCCGAGCGCGCCACCGCCGTGTTCGACCTGTTCGCCTTCGCGCAGTCGCTGAAGACCGACCCGGTGCACACGGAGGAGGTCGGTGCCGATTACTTGCGCTTCGTCTGGAACCCGTCGCCGGGGCCGAACGGCAGCCCGAACATCGGCCTCTGGGGCCCGAACGGCTCGGTGGTCGGCAACTACTTCGCCGGCCAGCGCAGCGAGATCACGTCGCGCCTCGACACCCGCAGTGCCGCCGCGTTCGGTCAGGTGGACTGGGCCCTCGGCGAGCGGCTGAACCTGCTGACGGGCCTGCGCTTCAACATCGACCGCAAGGACGTCGACTTCCGGCAGGTCGCGGTGAACATCCCGGTGCTCCCGGCGGGCTCGCCAACGCCGCCCGCCCCCGCATATACGAACCAGACCGCCGTCCGCCGCGACGACGACACCAACCTCTCCGGCCAGGTGACGCTGGCCTACGACGCCGGCGAGGCCACGAAGCTCTACGCCACCTACGCGACCGCCTTCAAGTCGATCGGCATCAACCTGGGCGGCGGCCCGGCGATCGAGATCCCGCCGGAAGACGTGCGCCACATCGAAGTCGGGCTCAAGAGCACGCCGTTCACCGGGGTCACCGCCAACCTCAACGCCTACCAGACCACGATCCGCGACTTCCAGACACAGGTGTTGGTCGTGGGCAACCCGCGACCCGTCATCGCCAGCGCCCCGGAGGTCCGCGTGCGCGGCGTCGAGTTCGACGGCAGCGTCGCGATCGGCCCGTCCTTCTCGCTGCTGACCGCGCTGGCCTGGGCCGACGGGCGCTACGTGTCCTTCCCCAACGCGCCGATCCCGCTCGAACTCACCGGCTGGACCAACGCCAACGGCCTGCCGCAGGTCGACGTCTCCGGCCTGCGCCTGCCGGGCCTGTCGAAGTGGTCGGGATCGATCGGCCTCGAGTACCGGACGACGATCCGGCTTTTCGGCCGCGAGGTCGAAGGCTTCGTCGGCGGCGACACGTTCTTCCGCAGCGGGTTCTCCTCCAGCGCCACGCCCTCGGAGTTCCTCAACGTCGATGGCTACGGCCTGCTGAACCTGCGCGCCGGCGTGCGCTTCGGCGAGGACGGATCGGCCTACCTCTGGGTCCGCAACGCGCTCGACAAGGACCACATCGAGCTGCTGCAGGCCGCGCCGGCCGGCCAGGGCGCCGGCCACTACGGCGCGCAGCTCGGCGACCCGCGCACCTGGGGCGTGACCGTGCAGCGGCGCTTCTGACGCCGGTCTCGCACCGGTGCGCGGCAAGGTAGTTGGGCCGAGAATCTAAGGATTCTGTCTCATCCGGGGAGACCGGCCATCACCAGCGGCCCGCGCTCGCCTTCTGCTCGTCCGAGGGCCCTCGCGGGCGGGGGGGGAAGTACCCCCTCGAACCCCGGCGAGAGCGGAGGCAGCCATTTTGACGGACCGTCAGGGAGGCAACCTGTCCGAAGCAGATGGACAGAGGCCACTCACCCAAGGAAAAACCCTGGTTGCTAATCCGCCGAAGGGGTTGGTGAGAATCCCAAAAAAACCAGCACTTCGTGAGAAACCTCTCACCAACTGGCTGTGGGGACACTGTCCCAGTATGCATTCTTGAAGAGTTTTTCCGGCCATTCTTCTAGAGTTTTTCCGCGTGCGAGAAAGCGACCGGCAGCGCCGGGAAGTTGCTGATTTATAGAGGATTTTTTGGCACGGCGCACGCGCCATCGCCAAGATGGCCAACGCGTGATCAACAAGGCCATCGTCGCAATCCGTGCGATCACATGAGCACAGGGTAAGGCTCGGGGTCAGAGAGGGCCGATCGCTACGGCGATCCGGTCACTCCATCAGGTCTCCGGCGCAACTTCCCGTCCCATGCTCAAGGTGGCTTGCCATGACGATTCCTCTCGAACGAAGCCTGGCCGTCCTCTGGGCGGGCGGATTGCTGATCCGTCTGAACGGAGATCGCCGAGTGCCCATCGAGCTCAGACGTATCGCAACGTCGATCGCTCGCCATTTCCCGACCATTGAGGACGTTGAGCATGCCGCGACGCTGTCCTTGCTGGGAGATCACGGTGGGATGTTCGAGCATCCGCGAAACTGCCCGAACTGGCAG
>JAJTHD010000119.1 GCA_021297925.1 Lysobacteraceae bacterium | reverse complement strand
CAGCATCTCGATGCGAGGCATCGTCGCCGTCGTCTCGAGCACCTTCTGCTTGTCCGACAGCCGGGCGCTGACATGCGCCGCCACCGTGTCCGCGAAGCGCGCGGGATCGTCGATGCCCGACAGCGTCGTCATCAGCTCGGGCGGCAGCTTGCGGTTGGTCTTCAGGTACTGCTCGAACAGGGCGAGCAGCGAGCGTCGGGCCACGTCCGCCTCGCGCTCGTCGCCCGGGCCTTCGGACTCGACGACGTCGCCACTGCCCAGCAGGGCGCCGTCGACCTCGCGGACTTCGGACAAGCGGAAGCGCGACGCTCCCTCGACGAGCACCTTGATGGTGCCGTCGGGCAGCTTCAACAGCTGGAGGACCGTCGCTAGGGTGCCGACGCGGTAGAGATCGCCGCCGGCCGGGTCATCGGTCTCCGGCGTGGTCTGCGCGACGAGCAGGATCTGCTTGTCGCCTGCCATCGCGAGATCGAGGGCCTTGATGGACTTGTCCCGCCCGACGAAGAGCGGGATGACCATGTGCGGGTACACGACCACGTCGCGCAGCGGCAGGATCGGAAGTTCGTGGTGGTGGTCATCGCGGGACATTCGGGGATCCTCCTGGCCACGGGGGGGCCGTCAGGCCGGACATGGGGGCGGCGCCCCCGGAAACAACAAGCCCCGCCGCGGGGACCGGGGCGGGGCTCGGGGCGGCACCGTCGGCGCCTCAGTCGCCGGAGGCTGCCCGCTGCGCGGGAGCCGGCGTGCCCGAGTAGATCAGGAAGGGCTCGGTGCGGTCGTTGATCACCGCCTCGTCGACGACGACCTTGCTCACGTTCTCCTTCGACGGCAGCTCGTACATCGTGTCGAGCAGCACCGATTCGAGGATGGTGCGCAGGCCGCGCGCGCCGGTCTTCCGCTTCAGGGCCTTTCGCGCCACCGCCGCGAGGGCGTCCGGCCGGATCTCCAGCTCAACCCCTTCCATGTCGAACAGCTTCTTGAACTGCTTGGCGATGGCGTTCTTCGGCTCGGTGAGGATCTTCACCAGCGCGGCCTCGTCGAGCTCCTCGAGCGTGGCGACCACCGGCAGGCGACCGACGAACTCGGGGATCAGGCCAAACTTGATCAGGTCTTCCGGTTCGACGTCGGCCATCAGCTTGCCGGCATCGGCCTTGTTGCTCTGGCTCTTGACCTTCGCCGAGAACCCGATGCCGCCCGCCTCGGTCGTGCGCTGCTGGATGACCTTCTCGATCCCCGCGAACGCGCCGCCACAGATGAACAGGATGTTCTTGGTGTCGACCTGCAGGAACTCCTGCTGCGGGTGCTTGCGGCCGCCCTGCGGCGGGACGCTGGCCACCGTGCCTTCGATCAGCTTGAGCAGGGCCTGCTGCACGCCCTCGCCCGAGACGTCGCGGGTGATCGAGGGGTTCTCGCTCTTGCGCGAGATCTTGTCGATCTCGTCGATGTAGACGATGCCCTGCTGCGCCTTCTCGACGTCGTAGTCGCACTTCTGCAGCAGCTTCTGGATGATGTTCTCGACGTCCTCGCCGACGTAGCCGGCTTCGGTCAGCGTCGTAGCGTCCGCGATCGTGAACGGCACGTTGAGCAGGCGCGCGAGCGTCTCGGCCAGCAGCGTCTTGCCCGAACCGGTCGGTCCGATCAGCAGGATGTTCGACTTCGCAAGCTCGACGTCATCGCCCTTCTGGCGCGACTCGATCCGCTTGTAGTGGTTGTAGACCGCGACGGCGAGCGTCTTCTTGGCCCGGGGCTGGCCGACCACGTACTGGTCGAGGACCTCTAGGATCTCCTTGGGCTTCGGCAGGTGGCTGCGCGCCGCCTGCGACTTGTCCTCGAGCTCCTCGCGGATGATGTCGTTGCAGAGCTCCACGCATTCATCGCAGATGAACACGCTGGGGCCCGCGATGAGCTTCCGCACCTCGTGCTGGCTCTTCCCGCAGAAGGAGCAGTAGAGGATCTTGGCGCTGTCGGTCGGGCGGCTGGGTCGGTCGTCGGTCATTTCGCGGGAAACCCCGGGGAAGCGGGCTCGGTCCGAGGATAACACCGGCACCCCGGAGGGGAAGCCCTGGGGCGCGCGGCTGGCCTGAGAAGGTGGGGGGGTTCAGCCGGCGGTGACGGCGTCGTCAGGGCGACGCTCGAGCACGGCATCGACGATGCCGTACTCCTTGGCATCCGCGGCAGCCATGAAGAAGTCTCGCTCGACGTCCTTCTCGATCTGCTCCAGCGGCTTGCCCGTGTTCTGGGCGAGCTCCTTGTTGAGCTTCTCGCGGAGGTACAGGATTTCCTTGGCCTGGATGGCGATGTCCGTGGCCTGTCCCTGGGCGCCACCCGAGGGCTGGTGGATCATCACGCGGCTGTTCGGCAGGGCGTAGCGCTTGCCCTTGGCGCCGGCGGCCAGCAGGAAGGCGCCCATCGAGCAGGCCTGGCCGACGCAGATCGTGCTGACGTCCGGCTTGATGAAGCGCATCGTGTCGTAGATCGCGAGGCCGGCGGTCACGACGCCGCCCGGGGAGTTGATGTACAGGCTGATGTCCTTCTCGGGGTTCTCGGCCTCGAGGAACAGCAGCTGGGCGACCACGACGTTCGCCATGTAGTCGTCGATGGGGCCGACCAGGAAGATCACCCGCTCCTTCAGGAGGCGCGAGTAGATGTCGTACGCGCGCTCGCCGCGGGCGGTCTGTTCGACCACCATCGGGACGAGGTTGAGGCTCTTGGTCGGTTCCATGGGACGCTCCGGTTCGGTTTAGGCGTTCGCCCGCAGCGCGTCGGTGAAGGACATCGCTACGTCGGTCGCCTTGGCACGCTCGGCGATCCAGTCGATGACCTGCTCTTCCATCACGCGCGCCTGCAGGCCGGACATGAGGTTGGGGTCGTTCCGGTAAAGATCAACCACCTGCTGCGGGTCCTCGTAGGTCGAGGCGATCAGGTTGACGGCCTCGTTCACCCGCTTGGGGTCGAGGCGCAGGTCGTGGCGACGGGCGATCTCCCCGACGAGCAGGCCGGCGGCGACGCGGTTGCGGGCGGCCGCCATGAACGGCGAGGGGTCGACCTGGCCGACCTGCTGGCCCTGGCGACGGGCATTCTCGGCGGCCTGGGCGGCCATGGCGCGCGCCTCGGCCTCGACGAGGCGCGGCGGCAGCTCGACGTGCGAATAGGCGGCGACCAGCTTCTGGGCCACTTCGGCGCGCAGGCGGCCCGAGAGGGCACCCTTCAACTCGCGGGCGAGGTTGTTCTTCACCTCGGCGCGGAACTGGTCGAGCTTGCCGGACTTGATGCCGAAGCTCTTGATGAAGGCCTCGTCGATGGCCGGGAGGTGCTGCTCGGACACCTTCACCGCCTGGATCGTGACCTTCGCGGTCTTGCCGGCCAACTCGGCGACGCGCCAGTCCGCCGGGAAGTCGACGTCGACGGTTTTCTCGTCGCCCGCGGACATGCCCGCGAGGGCCACCTCGATCGCCGGGAACAACATGTTGCTGCCGATGACGGTGACGCCGCGCTCGACGCCTTCTTCAGGCAGGCGCTTGCCGTCGACGACCGCGAAGTTCTCGACGTTGACGAGGTCGCCTTCCTTCGCGGCGCGGTCATCGACGTTCCACGAGCGGCGCTGCTGGCGCAGCGTCTCGATCATCGTATCGACGTCGGTGTCCTCGACCTGCGCGACCGGGCGTTGGATCTCGAGGGCCGCGACGTCGATTTCGCCGTACTCGGGCGCGACTTCGAAGGTGGCGGTGTAGCGGACTTCCTCGGAGGCGCCACCTTCGGCGTTGATCTCCGGCTGGCCAACGGGCTGGAGGTTCTGCTGGCGGAGGGCCTCGCCGAAGGTCTCGCGCACCACGTCGCCGTAGACTTCCGAACGGACCTGCGCGCCGAAACGCTGCTCGATCACCTTGACCGGCACCTTGCCCGGACGGAAGCCGTTGAGGCGGACCGAGCGCGACAGTTCGCGGAGGCGGCTTCCCACCGCGGTCTGGAGGCGATCGGCCGGGACGCTGACCGACAGCTTGCGGCCGAGGGAGCCGATGGATTCGACGGAAACGTGCATGGTGACTCCTGGACTATCGCGATGTTGTGCCGCGCGAAGCGCGCCTTGGAAACGAAAAAACCCGCGGAGCCCTGGCTCGTCCTCCGCACCGCCCGACGGTTGGTGCGAAAGGAGAGACTCGAACTCTCACGGGTTGCCCCACTGGAACCTAAATCCAGCGCGTCTACCAGTTTCGCCACTCTCGCAGGCATTGGAGCAGGCGATGCGGCGGTCGAGGTTGGTGGGCCGTCTAGGATTCGAACCTAGGACCTACGGATTAAGAGTCCGCTGCTCTACCACCTGAGCTAACGGCCCGGGAACCTCGTCGCCGACGCGACTGCGGAGGCGAATTATGCCCTACGGGAGGGCTGGGGTGGAAGACGGGATTTGAACCCGCGACCCCTGGAATCACAATCCAGTGCTCTAACCAACTGAGCTACATCCACCACAT
>JAJTHD010000098.1 GCA_021297925.1 Lysobacteraceae bacterium | reverse complement strand
GCTTTCCGGCCCCGCCATGTCCCACGCCCTCACCGCCCTCTCCCCGCTCGACGGCCGCTACGCCGGCAAGGTCGACGCCCTGCGCCCGATCTTCTCCGAATACGGCCTGATCCGCGCCCGCGTCTGCGTGGAGATCGCGTGGCTGCTGGCCCTCTCGGCCGAGCCGGGCATCTCCGAATTGTCGCCCTTTTCCGAACAGGCCGCCTCGCTGCTGCAGCGCCTCGCCGACGGCTTCTCGGTCGAGGACGCGGCGCGGGTGAAGGCCATCGAGCGCACCACCAACCACGACGTCAAGGCGGTCGAGTATTTCCTCAAGGAGAAGCTCGCCGAGAGCGACGAGCTCAAGGCGGCGCTGGAGTTCGTGCACTTCGCCTGCACCTCCGAGGACATCAACAACCTCAGCTACGCGCTGATGCTGAAGCAGGCCCGCGACGAGGTGCTGCTGCCGCAGCTCGACGCGCTGATCGAGACGCTGAAGAAGCTGGCCTACGAGTACGCCGACGAGCCCATGCTCTCGCGCACCCACGGCCAGACCGCCAGCCCGACCACCTTGGGCAAGGAGCTGGCCAATGTCGTCGCCCGCCTGAAGCGCCAGCGCCAGCAGCTGGCGCAGGTCGAGATCCTCGGCAAGATCAATGGCGCCGTTGGCAACTACAACGCCCACCTCTCGGCCTATCCGAACGTCGACTGGCCGCGCCTCGCGCAGGGCTTCGTCGAATCGCTGGGCCTGAACTTCAACGCCTACACCACGCAGATCGAGCCGCACGATTTCATCGCCGAGCTGGGCGACGTGCAGCGCCGCATCAACACGATCCTGATCGACTTCGCCCGCGACGTCTGGGGCTACATCTCGCTCGGCTACTTCAAGCAGGCATTGAAGGACGGCGAGGTCGGCAGCTCGACCATGCCGCACAAAGTCAACCCGATCGACTTCGAGAACGCCGAAGGCAACTTCGGCATCGCCAACGCCCTGTTCGAGCACTTCGGCGCCAAGCTGCCGATCAGCCGCTGGCAGCGCGACCTGACCGACTCGACCGTGCTGCGCGCGCTGGGCACCGCGTGGGGCCACACGCTGGTCTCATACGACGCCCTGAACCGCGGCATCGGCAAGCTGAAGGTGAACCCGGCACGCCTCGCCGAAGACCTCGACAACAGCTGGGAAGTGCTGGCCGAAGCCGTGCAGACGGTGATGCGCCGCCACGGCCTGCCGAACCCCTACGAGCAGCTCAAGGCGCTCACCCGCGGCCAGGCCATCACCAAGGATTCAATCCGCGAGTTCATCGCCGGCCTCGATCTGCCCGAGGAGCCGAAGCGTGCCCTGCTTGAGCTGACGCCGGCCACGTAC
The DNA here is from genome assembly GCA_021297925.1 of Lysobacteraceae bacterium. Classification (GTDB taxonomy): domain Bacteria; phylum Pseudomonadota; class Gammaproteobacteria; order Xanthomonadales; family Xanthomonadaceae; genus Silanimonas. The sequence continues at coordinate 2,213 of JAJTHD010000098.1, read as the reverse complement.
ACCGGCCGCGCCGAATCGCTGGCGAAGTCGGTCTGACGCAGGCGACGCCCGCCGGCACACGAGGCCCCGCATGACCGCCACCGCCCCGTCGAAGGCCCTCGCCATCGAAATCGACGCCACCGGCAAGGGCCCGCTCGGCATGCCGGCCGACGCCTTCCTGCGCGATTACTGGCAGAAGCGCCCGCTGCTGATCCGCAACGCCTTCCCCGGCTTCGAGAGCCCGATCAGCCCGGACGACCTCGGCGCGCTCTCGCTGGAGGCCACGGCGCTGTCGCGCCTGATCCTCTGGGACCGCAAGAAGGATCGCTGGACCGTCGAGACCGGCCCGCTGCCCGAGGACCGCTTCGACCGCGTGCCCGAGCGGGACTGGACCCTGCTGGTGCAGGACGTCGACAAGTGGGATGCCGACGTGCGCGAGCTGGTCGAGGCCTTCCCCTTCCTGCCGCGCTGGCGCATCGACGACGTCATGATCAGCTTCGCCGTCGAAGGCGGTTCGGTCGGCGCGCACATCGACCAATACGACGTCTTCCTGCTGCAGGGCATGGGCCACCGCCACTGGCAGATCGACGCGAACCCCGACCAGCCCGTCGACTTCCGCGATGACGCGCCGATCAAGCTGTTGAAGCGTTTTACCCCCAGCCACGAATGGACGCTCGGCCCCGGCGACATGCTCTACCTGCCGCCGGGCCTCGGCCACCACGGCGTCGCGCTCGACGCGTGCCTGACGTTTTCGCTGGGCATGCGCGCGCCGGCCAAGGCCGAGTTGATCGAGGACTTCGCGCTGGAATTGGCGTCACGCGCCGGCGAAAAGGAACGCTACGCCGATCCCGACCTTGCCGTGCCGGCGGACGCCTTCGAGATCGACGGGCACGCGCTGGCGCGGGTCAAGCAGACGCTCGGCGGCATGGCCGGCGACGCGGAGGCGGACGACGCCCTGCTGCGCCGCTGGTTCGGCCGCTTCATCACCCGCTACCGCGCTTCCGGCAACCTGCAACCGCCGAAGAAAGCGCCGACCCGCGCCGAATTCGACGCCGCCCTCGCGGGCGGGGGCATGGTGCAGCGCCACCCGTTCTCGCGGGTGGCGTGGCTGCGCGAGGGCAAGACCAAGGCGATGTGGTTCGTCACCGGCAGCGACATCGAGGGTCTGCGGGCCCGGGATGCCGCCCTGCTCTGCCGCCACGACACGCTCGACGCCCCTGCCTGGGACCAGCTCGACGAACACGCCCGCGAGGCCGTCGTCGCCTTGGCCGCGCTCGGGCACTATCGCGCGATCAAGCCGAAGGCCCCGAGGAAGCGCCGATGAGCCCGGATTTCCGCGTCGAACCCGCCGACTACACCGTCGACTTCGCCGACCTGCGCGCCGTGCGCGAGCCGGTGTTCGTCGTCGAGCAGCAGGTCCCGATCGACGAGGAGTGGGACGAGCTCGATGCGAAGTGCCGGCACGTCGTCGCCCGCGACGCCGCGAACCGCCCGATCGGGACGGGCCGCCTCACGCCGGAGCGCAAGATCGGCCGCATGGCCGTGCTCCCCGAGTGGCGCGGCAAGGGCGTGGGCGGCGCCATCCTCGTGGCATTGATGGACGAGGCCCGGGCGATGGGCTGGCCCGGGGTGACGCTCAACGCCCAGACCCATGCCATGCCGTTCTACGCGAGCCATGGCTTCGAGGCCTTCGGCGACGAGTTCATGGAAGCCGGCATCCCGCACCGCACGATGCGCAAGGCCCTTGGGGCGCCGGATCCCGGCCGCCGACCGCGGCCGATCCCGGCCGGCGATGCCGCGCTCCGCGAGACGGTCAGCGAGATCGACGTCCGGGAGCTCAGCATCGCCGTCGTCGGTCGAGCGCGCCGCGAGATCCGCCTGTTCACCCGCGACCTCGAGGCGGCGCTCTACGCCCATCCCGAACTCCTGGACGCCATCCGCACTTTCGCCACCTCGGGCCGCGGCCCGACCATCCGCATCCTCGTGGTCGAGCCCGACCGGCTGCGCGCCGACGGCCATGCCCTTCTCCCGCTGGCGCAACGCCTCAGTTCCGTCTTCGAACTCCGAACGCCGGTCGATCCCGAAGACCGCCAGGCCGCCGAGAGCTACCTGATCGCGGACGAGACGGCCTACGTGTTCCGGCCCCTGGCCACCCGCCCCGAGGGCAGCGCCTGCCTCGACGGCCCCGCACGCGCCCGCCCGCTCGCGCAGGCCTTCGACCGCCGCTGGGAACG
>JAJTHD010000100.1 GCA_021297925.1 Lysobacteraceae bacterium | reverse complement strand
GGCGCGCTGCTCGCGCGTCTCGCCCATGCCGACGATGCCGCCGCAGCAGGTCTTCAGGCCGGCGGTGCGCACCGCCTCCAGCGTGTCGAGGCGGTCCTGGTACTCGCGGGTCTTGATCACGTCGCCGTAGAACTCCGGCGCGGTGTCGAGGTTGTGGTTGTAGTAGTCGAGACCGGCCACCTTCAGCGAAGCGGCCTGCTCGGGCTTCAACATGCCGAGCGTGGCGCAGGTCTCGAGGCCCATGGCCTTCACCGCACCGACCATCTTCGCCACCTCGGCCACGTCCTTGTCCTTCGGCGAACGCCACGCGGCGCCCATGCAGAAGCGCGTGGCACCGGCGGCCTTGGCGGCGGCGGCCTTGGCGATGACGTCATCGAGCGCCATCAGCTTCTCGGCCTTCAGCCCGGTGCTGTAACGCGCACTCTGCGGGCAGTAGGCGCAGTCCTCGGGGCAGCCGCCGGTCTTGATCGACAGCAGGGTGCTCACCTGCACCTCGGTGGGGTCGAAGCGCTCGCGGTGGGCCTCGCCGGCGCGGTGCAGCAAATCGGGGAACGGCAGGGCGAACAGCGCGAGCGCTTCCTCGCGCGTCCAGTCATGGCGGATGACGGCAGGCATGGGGGTTTTCCGGCGGCGAAGGGGCCGCACGCCCGGGCAGTCTCGGAATCCCCCCCACCCCTGTCAACCGCGATGCCCTCCCTACCGGCGCGTATCGACGCGCTTTTCGCTCGACTCCTCGACCCCCGCTGCCCTCGCTGCGGTGTCGCGACCCGGCTGACCGGCTTCTGCGAAGGATGCCGCCGGGATCTCGCCGCATGGCCGGCCCCGCCCCCCGGTGCCGCGGATCCCGGGCCGGTGCTTGCGGCGATCGCCTGGGGGCCGGCCAGCGCCCCCTTGCTGCGCCGCTACAAGTTCCATGGCGACCTGGCTTGCGGCCTCGCGCTCGCGGACCTCGCCCTGCCCGCGCTGCGAGGCGCGGCGCGGCCGGAGCTGGTGGTGCCCGTCCCCCTGCACCAGCGCCGGCTCCGCGACCGTGGCTACGACCAGGCCGGCCTGCTCGCCGCGACTTGGGCGCGGGCGCTCGGAATTCCGCTCGGGCGCGACGCCCTGCGCCGGATGCGCGACAGCCGGCCGCAGACGCGCTTGTCCTCGCGGGAGCGCCGTCGCAACCTCGTCGGCGCCTTCGAGGCCTGCAGCGCCATGCCACCGTCGGTGGCCCTCGTCGACGACGTGCTGACCACCGGGAGCACGGTCCGCGCCGCGGCCGACGCGCTGCGCGAGGCCGGCGCCCACGAGGTGCAGGTGTGGGTGGTCGCACGCGCGCCCTAGAGCGGCATCTCAAGCAGGAGTCGCCACTCGCGCGGCGGCACGAAGGGCACGGTGTTGATCGGCGGTACGGCCGTGGGTTGCCAGAGCTCGCGATCCCCGAGGTTGCCCACGCGCAAGGACAGCGTGCTGCCGTCCGGCAGGGCCGTCCACCACCGCGCGATCGGGGCCGCGACGTGGCCATGCACCAGCAGGTAGCCCGCCGCCGCCGGGTTCAGCACCGGGCGCGGCGCCTGCAAGCGCGAGCCGGTGGGCGCGGCGCGGGCGGCCTCGAGCGACAGGCCGGCCCGCCACCCGGTGCCGCTGCTCCACGTGCCCTGCAGCTTGAGGACATCGCGCGGGGCCTGGGTGTCGCGGGCGCTCGACAGATGGCGCCACGCCGAGTCCCAGCGCCACTCGCCGGCGGCCCAGCGGAGCTGCACCTCGGTGCCGCCGATACGGACGTGGCCGCGGTTGGTGAAGGCGAGGCGCCCCAACGCATCCGGCGCGAGCACGATCAAGTCCTCGATGCGCTGGTCGAACACGCGGACGATGCCGTCCAAGGCATCGCCCGTCCAGCCGAGTTCGAGTGCGTCGATGCGTCCCTGCTCCGGCCGCAGCATCGCGTTGCCGCGCTGGAAGGGCGCGCTGCTGAAGCGTTCGCGTGCGTCGGCGTCCCGGAACGACTCGCCGCGCATCAGCTTGAGCCGCCATGGGCCGTCCGGCGACCAGACGAGGCTGGCCTGCGGCGTGGTGCCGCCGGCGCCGTCGGCAACGCGCTGGTGCTGCAGCCCGAACCCGAGCTGCAGGTCGGGCGCCAGGCTCGCGTAGACCTGCGCGAACGCGCCCCACTCGCGGCTGCGCCACGTCGGCACAACGCCCTCCACGCGCCCGCCGGCCCAGGCCGCCTGCACCCCGGCGAAACCGTGCCACCCGCCCCCGGACGGTGACTCCACGGCGAGGCGAAGCGACTGGCGGTCGCCGGCGGCGCGCAGGGTGTCGTACGCCAGCGTCGTCCGGTCGGACGCCAGCGCGGCATGCAGCCGCCACGAGCCCACGGGTCGGACGTCCTGCAGACGCAGTGCCGTGCTGCGGTCCCGGGTCGGCGGAACGTAGGTCCGCCCGAACTGCAGGCTCGACGGGGTGGTGCTGCGGGCCGACATCGCGAACACCTGCGCCCGCATGCTCCCCCAACGGCCCAGCATCCCGAGGCTGTCGGCCGACTGCGCCATCGTACCGCTCGTCCTGCGGAACCCGCCGTTGCGAAGACCGATCGCGAAGTCGCGCTGGACCCAATCCCGCCAAGCCGCGTGGCGGCCAGCATGGACGGTGAGACCACGTCCGGCATCACCCCAGCCGGCTTCGGCAAAGCCCACCGGATCGCCCCCCTGCATGCCGACGACCAGCCGCGCCGGTTCCCTCCCGGGCTCGCGCGTGACGATGTTGATCGCGCCCGAGACGGCGTTGCTTCCGTGGACGATGGCCGCCTGCCCGCGGACGAACTCGATGCGCTCGACCAGAGCGACCGGGAAGCCTTCGTACAGCAGGCGGTTCGCGCCACCGGAGGAGGACACGCGCCACGGCACGCCGTCGACCAGCAGCAGCAGGTGGTTGTCGTTGTCGTTCACCGAGGCGCCGAGCACCGAGGCATAGGCGCTGGTGAAGGTCTGGCGCTGCTGCAGCCGGCCGCCGGGCCGCAGGGCGATGGCCTCGCCGAGGGTGGCGACACCGTGCGCGCGCAGCTGCTCGCGGGTCAGCACGTCCGCCAAGGCCGGCACGCCGCGCAGCGGCGACGGCGACAGTCCGGCCGAGGCGACCGGCACGTCCACGAGGTCCTCGAGGCTGAGGTCGAGCAGGCCCGTCGGCTCGGCGGCCGGGACGCGCCCGACGGCGAGAAGCGCAAGCAGCGCCACCGACGACGGGATCACAGGACGGGTTCTGGGACCGCTGGGTGCCGCGGGGGGGGGATCGGTGCCGGGGGATCGGTGCATGCGGTCCTCGAGGAAGGGCCTGCCCCGATCCTACTCCCGGAGACCGCGCCTCATGCAACGATCAGGTGGTGCATCAGTGCCCCGGCGAACAGCGCGGCGCCGACCCACTGGTTGGCGAGGAAGGCGCGGAAGCAGTCCTCGGGATGGCGCGACCGGCCGTAGCGGAACGGCTGGAAGGCGGCCACCACGGCCAGCGCCCAGCCGACCCACCAGCCGATGCCGTACCCGAGGCGATGCCCGAGCAGCGCCATCGCCACGAGGAACAGCCCCGTCAGGGCGGCGATCACCGGCACGTCGAGGTCGCCGAACAGCAAGGCCGTGCTGCGCGCGCCGGCACGGCGGTCGTCCTCGCGATCGACCATCGCGTACCAAGTGTCGTACGCCGTGGTCCACAGCACGTTGGCGCAGAGCAACAGCCACGCCTCCGGCGGCGGCCAGGCGTCGCGCACCGCGGTGAAGGCCATCGGGATGCCCCAGGAGAACGCAAGGCCGAGCCAGACCTGCGGCAGGTCGGTGTGCCGCTTCATGTAAGGATAGGCCGCCGCCAACCCCAGGGCGATGACGCTGAGCGCGATGGTCTTGGCGTTGGTCGTGAGCACCAGCAGGAAGGCGACGCCCATCAGCGCCGCGAACAGGCCGAGCGCGAAGCGGCCGGAAAGTTCACCCGCGACCAGCGGACGGGCGGCGGTGCGGCGGACACGACCGTCGAGCCAACGGTCGGCGTAGTCGTTGATGACGCACCCGGCCGCCCGCGTCAGCCAGACACCCAGCGCGAACACGAGGAACAGATGGAGGCCCGGCGCGCCCTCGGCGGCGACCCACAGCGCGATCAGCGTGGGCCAGAGCAGCAGGAGCCAGCCCACGGGGCGGTCGCCCCGAACCAGCCGCCAGCTGGCGTCGTAGCGGGCCTGCCACGCGAGGGGCAGGAGCGCGGCAAGCGGCGCTTTCGGTGCGTCAGTCGTCATTGCGGATCAGGTTGCCGAAGCTCAGGGTCCAGGCGTCCTCGCCTTCGC
>JAJTHD010000021.1 GCA_021297925.1 Lysobacteraceae bacterium | reverse complement strand
TGGGTGGAGACTGCCTCAACACCGGCTGCGTGCCCTCGAAGGCGCTGATCCGCTCGGCGCGGCTGCTGGCCGAAGCGCGCGAGGCCGAGAAGTACGGGCTGAACTCGCTCACCGCCGACTTCGATTTCGCCAAGGTGATGGAGCGCGTGCAGCGCGTGGTTTCCAAGGTGGAACCGCACGATTCCGTCGAACGCTACACCGGCTTGGGCGTGGACGTGATCGAAGGCGAGGCCAAGCTCGTCAGCCCGTGGGAAGTGGAAGTCAACGGCCGACGCATCAGCGCCCGCAGCATCGTCATCGCCACGGGCGCACGGCCGCTGGTGCCGAAACTCCCCGGCCTCGACGGCATCGAGGCGCTGACCAGCGACAGCGTCTGGTCCTTGCGAGAACTTCCGAAGCGCCTGCTGGTGCTGGGCGGTGGGCCGATCGGCTGCGAGCTGGCGCAAAGCTTCGCGCGCTTCGGGGCGGCGGTGAGCGTGGTCGAGATGGCGCCGCGCCTGCTGCCGCGCGAGGACGCCGAGGTCGGCGCGCTGTTGGCCGAGCGCCTCGCGCACGAGGGCCTGCATGTCGCCACCGGCCACAAGGCCCTGCGCATCGAGCCCGCGGCCGACGGCAAGGGCGGCGTGCTGGTGGCCGAAGCCGACGGTGCCGAAGTGCGCCTCGCCTTCGACCGCCTGCTGTTGGCCCTGGGCCGCGCGCCGAACACGCAGGGCTTCGGCCTGCAGGAGCTCGGCGTGGAACTCGGCCCCCGCGGCCACGTCGCCGTCGATGGCCTGATGCGCACCAATTTCCCGAACATTCTCGTGGCCGGCGACGTCGCCGGGCCCTACCAGTTCACCCACATGGCGGCGCACCAGGCTTGGTACGCCGCGGTCAATGGCCTGCTCGCGCCGTTCTGGTCGTTCAAGGTCGACTACCGCGTGGTGCCCTGGGTCACGTTTACCGACCCGGAAGCGGCGCGCGTCGGACTGTCGGAAGATGAGGCGAAGGCGCAGGGCATCGCCGTCGAGGTGACGCGCTACGGCATCGACGATCTCGATCGCGCCATCGCCGACAGCAACGACGAGGGCTTCGTCAAGGTGCTCACGCCACCCGGCAGCGACCGCATCCTCGGCGCCTGCATCGTTGGCGCGCATGCCGGCGAACTGCTGCCGGAGTTCGTGCTGGCGATGAAGCACGGCCTCGGCTTGAACAAGCTGCTCGGCACCATCCACGCCTACCCGACGATGAACGAGGCCAACAAGTACGCCGCCGGCGTGTGGAAGCGGGCGAATGCCCCGCAGGGCGCGCTGCGCTGGGCCGAGCGCTTCTTCGCGTGGCGACGCGGCTGATCCCTCACGGCAACGACCTAGACTTGCATGACCCTGACGATCGTGCTTCTTCTCACGACCCTCGCGCTCGCCACCATCAATGGCGCCAACGACAACAGCAAGGGCGCTGCAACACTCATCGGGTCGGGGCTGATGTCCACGCGGGGCGCCATCTGGATGGCCACCCTCGCGACGGCGGCCGGCGGGCTGGCCTCGATCCTCCTCGCGCAGGGCCTGCTCGCTGCTTTCAGCGGGAAAGGCATTGTGCCGGATTCGCTTACCGTGTCTGTCCCCTTCCTGATCGCGGTGGCCGGCGCGGCCACGGCGACAGTCGGCCTCGCCACGATGGCGAGCCTGCCCATCTCCACGACCCATGCCCTGTTCGGCGGCCTGGTCGGCGCGGGGCTCGTCCACGACGCGGGCGGTGTCCAGTTCGCGAAGGCCGCGGCGATCATCGTCGTTCCGCTTCTGCTCTCGCCCTTGATGGCCGCCGTTCTCGCCCTCGTCGTCGCCCCCCTGCTTCGCCGTACGGCCCATGCACCCGCTGCATCGCGCGTCGCCCGAAGCGATGGCCCCATCGAATCGCTGGCGACTCCCCCGCTGCGCTCCTTGCGCGGCATTGACCTGTTGCACGTTCTCAGTGCCGCCGTCGTGGGCTTTGCCCGGGGCCTGAACGACACACCGAAAATCGCCGCTTTGCTCGTCGCCGCGGGCTTGGGCGGCGTCGCCGGCGCTTCGAGCAGTGTCGTCATCGCGATGGCCATCGGCGGCTGGTTGGGCGCGCATCGGGTCGCGAAAACGCTGGCCTGGCGCGTCACCGCGATGGATCCGCGCGAGGGCCTTGCCGGGAACCTGGTGACCTCGACCTTGGTGATCGCCGCTTCGCGCTTTGGCCTTCCGGTTTCGACGACGCATGTCAGCACCGGCGCCCTCTTCGGCATCGGGCTGTCGAACGGAAAAGCGAACTTCCGCATCATCGCGATGATTCTCCTTGCGTGGGGGGTAACCTTGCCCACATCGGCCATGATCGCCGCGCTCCTTCACTTCCTCCTTCCCTCCGTTTGACCGGGACACCATGAACACGATGTCCGAACCTGCCCACGCCGACGTCCGCACGTATTACGGCGAGGTGCTGCAATCGAGCGCCGACCTCAAGACCGGCGCCTGCTGCCCCGCCGAGGCCATGCCTCTCGCCCTGCGCCGGATGCTTGGCGACATCCACCCCGAAATCCTCGCGCGCTTCTACGGCTGCGGCTCGCCGCTGCCGCCGGCGCTCGAGGGCCGCACCGTGCTCGACCTCGGCTGCGGTACCGGGCGTGATGCCTACCTGCTTTCGCGCCTCGTTGGCCCGACGGGCCGCGTCGTCGGCGTCGACATGACCCCCGAACAGCTCGCTGTGGCTAACCGCCATCGAGACTGGCACGCCGAGCGCTACGGCTTTGCGGCGAGCAACGTCGAGTTCCATGAAGGCCTGATCGAAGACCTCGGCGCCATCGGCATCGCCGACGCGAGCATCGACGTGGTGGTGTCGAACTGCGTGCTGAACCTCGCGCCTGACAAGGCGCGTGTGTTCGCCGAAATCTTCCGCGTGCTGAGGCCCGGGGGCGAGCTGTACTTCTCCGACGTGTTCGCCGATCGCCGCATCCCGGAGGCGCTGCGCCGCGACCCCGTGCTGTTGGGCGAGTGCCTCAGCGGCGCCCTGTACACCGAGGACTTCCGCCGCCTGATGCAACAGGTGGGCTGCGCCGATGCCCGCACCGTCAGCCGCGCGCCGATTCCGCTGCTCGACCCGGCTATCGAGGCCGCCATCGGCTTCGTGAATTTCGAATCGATCACGGTGCGGGCGTTCAAGCTCGCGCTGGAAGATCGCTGCGAGGACTTCGGCCAGGTCGCGACGTATCGCGGCACGATTCCCGATGCGCCGCACGCCTTCGTGCTCGACGACCACCACACCTTCGAGACCGGCCGTCCGCTGCGCGTCTGCGGCAACACCTTCGACATGCTGACGGCCACGCGCTTCGCGCCGCACTTCGAATTGAGTGGCAACAAGGACCGCCACTTCGGCCTCTTCGACTGCGCCCCGGCCTCGCCCACCGCCGCGCCGAAGGCCGCCGGCGCCTGCTGCTGAGGTCTCCGCCCGTGGAGGCTCCCGTGCTCAGCATCGTCATCCCGGCCGGCCCCGGCGACCGTGACTGTTCCGCGTTGCCGTACGACCTGCCGTTGGGCGACGACATCGAGCGCGTGCTGGTGCTGGCCGAAGGTGACGCGCTCCCGGGCACTCCGCCGAGTACGCGCGTGCTCACCGCTCCGGCCGGCCGGGCGCGGCAGATCAGTGCCGGGCTGGCGGCGGCCCACGGCGGGACGGTGTGGGTGCTGCATGCCGATTCCCGCGTCGATGCGGAAACGCTCGCCGCCGCACGGCAGGCCGCGGCGGGCTTCGCGCGCGGCGACGCCCCAGCGCTGTGCTGGTTCGACCTCGCCTTCCACGACGGCCCGGCGGCGATGGCGATCAACGCCTTCGGCGCCAACCTCCGCAGCCGCTGGTTCGGCATGCCGTTCGGCGACCAAGGCTTCCTGGCACCGCGAACCCTGTTCGAATCACTCGGCGGTTTCGATCCGTCGGTCGGCCGCGGTGAAGACCATGCCTTCGTCCATGCCGCGCGTCGCGCCGGTCTGCCGCTGCGACGCCTGCGCGGCCGGGTGGCAACCAGCGCACGGCGCTACGTCGATCACGGCTGGTGGCGGACGACGCGCGAGCACCTCGTGCTGACCTGGCGGCAACGTCGCGCCTTCGCGCGCGGGGCCACGGCATGAGCCCCGGTCTCGCGCTGTTCGTGAAGACACCGGGCCGCTCGCCGGTGAAGTCGCGGCTCTGGCCGGCCATCGGTCGCGAGGCGGCGGAAGCGCTCTACCTCGACTGCGCCACCGCCGTTGGCGAGACCGCGATCGCCCTGCAGCGCGACGGACGGCTCCACGCCTACTGGGCGGTGGCCGAAGCCGAGCGCGATGGGGACGCCGACGTCGCCACCGCATCCCATTCCTGGCACTCCCTACCGGTGGTCGCGCAGGGCGACGGTGGGCTCGGTGAGCGCATGGCCCAGGTCTACGCCACGCTGCGCGCTCGCCATGGCGCCGCGCTGCTGATCGGTACCGACTTGCCGCAGCTGTCGTTACCGGCCCTGTCCGATGCCGTGGATGCCCTCGTCCACGCCAAGGCCGATCTCGTGCTCGGGCCGAGCGAGGATGGCGGCTTCTGGCTGGTGGGCGGACGCGTCGAGCCACCACT
>JAJTHD010000169.1 GCA_021297925.1 Lysobacteraceae bacterium | reverse complement strand
TGCCCCGCTTCGCGAACGACTGAGCCTGTCGCCCACGATCGGCTGGCCGGGACCGCCGGGCCGGCGGATAATGCCGGCCCTTCCGCCTTCCGAGCGCCCGATGTCCTGGGACCAGCTGACCGCCTTCGCGCAATCCACCCCGATCCTGACCGCGGCCTTCGTCCTCCTCACGGTCGCGGTGATCGTCTCCCAGCTGCGCCAGCTCCTGTCGGGCATCCCGACGCTGAGCCCGGCCGCCGCGACCCTGCGGATGAACCGGGACGAGGCCCTGGTCGTGGACGTCTCCCCGGCCGCGGATTTCGCCAAGGCGCACATCCTGGGGTCGGTGTCCGTTCCGCTGGCCGACCTCGACCCCGACAAGCACAAAGTGCTGTCGAAGGCCAAGGAGCGCCCCGTCATCGTGGTCTGCCGGCAGGGCATCAGCGCGGGCGACGCCGCCAAGCGCCTCAAGAAGGCCGGGTTCAAGGACGTCGCCGTCCTGGACGGCGGCATCGCCGGCTGGCGCCAGGCCGACCTGCCGGTCGCCAAGGGCCGCTGAGCCCCCGGTCGGCCGGGCCCCTTGCCCCGGCCGCCCCCCGCCCCCACCCCCGTTTCCGGCGCATGCGATACTGCGGCGCTTTCCTGCCCACCTTTCTTTCCCGGAGTTGCCCCCGTGGCTGATGAGACCAACCCCGCCGTGACCGGCGCCGACGCCCAGGCCCAGTTCGCCATCCAGAAGATCTACGTCAAGGACGTGTCCTTCGAGGCGCCGGGCACCCCGATGGTGTTCAACGAGCAGGGCAACCCGGACCTGAACCTGAGCCTGAACCAGAAGGTCGGCAAGCTGGCGGACGACGTCTTCGAGGTCGTGCTGGGCATCAACCTGACCTGCAAGCTCGGCGACAAGACCGTCTACATCGTCGAGCTCGAGCAAGCCGGCATCTTCGCGCTGCAGGGCTTCGACGAGCGCAATCTCGACTTCATGCTCGGCACCTACTGCCCGAACGTGCTCTTCCCCTATGCACGCGCGCTGGCGTCCGAGCTGATCCAGGCCGGCGGCTTCCCGCCGTTCTACCTGCAGCCGATCAATTTCGAGGCGATCTACGCCGAGAGCCTTCGCCGCCGCGCCGAGCAGCTCAAGTCCGGCGGCCTGGCCGCCCCGGCCGCCGGCAACGCCTGATCCCTCGCCGGATCGCCCGCCCGGCCCCGCCGCCGGGCGATGCACCGCCCCGCTCCATGAGGACGCCGGCATGACCGCGACGAACACCGTCACCGTGCTGGGCTCCGGCTCCTGGGGCACCGCCTTGGCCGCGCAGATGGCGCGGCAGGGCCACGACACGCTGATCTGGGGCCGCGATGCGGCACAGGTCGAGGGCATCAACACCCGCCACGAGAACGCCCGCTACCTGCCGGGCGTGGCGCTGCCCGACGGCCTTCGCGCGACCACCGACTTCGAGGCCGCTGCCCGCGCGGCCTCGATGCTGCTGGTGGTGACGCCCAGCCACGCCTTCACCGAAACGATCCGCCGGCTCGCGCCGCTGCGTCCGGCGGGCTGCGGCGTGGCCTGGGCCACCAAGGGCTTCGAGCCGGGCACCGGGCGCTTCCTGCACGAAGTGGCCGGGGAGCTGCTGGGGCCGGACGTGCCGCTAGCAGTCGTGACCGGCCCGTCGTTCGCGAAGGAAGTCGCCCAAGGCCTGCCGACCGCCGTCACCGCGCACTCCGATGACGCCGACTTCGCCCAGGCCGTGGCGGAAAAGCTCCACGGCCCGGCCTTCCGCGCCTATACCGGCACCGACATGCTCGGCGCCGAGCTGGGCGGTGCGATGAAGAACGTGCTGGCCGTCGCCACCGGCGTCGCCGACGGCATGGGCCTCGGGCTCAACGCCCGCGCCGGCCTGATCACCCGCGGCATGAACGAGATGCTGCGCCTTGGCGCCGCGCTCGGCGCGCGCCCCGAGACCCTCATGGGCCTGGCCGGCGTCGGCGACCTGGTGCTCACCTGCACGGGCGACCTCTCGCGCAACCGCCGGCTCGGCTTGGCCTTGGGCAAGGGGCAGACCCTCGCCGAAGCGGTGGCCGCGATTGGCCAGGTCGTGGAGTCGGTGCAGACCGCCGACGAGGTCATGCGCCAGGCGGAAGCCCACGGCATCGACCTGCCGATCAGCCGCCAGGTGCAGCGCGTGCTGCACGGGGAGATCACCCCGGTCGAAGGCCTGAAGGAACTGCTCGCCCGCGAGCAGAAGCCCGAGTACCCCGAAAGCCTGTTCCGGGACGGCTGAACCACCGCTGGTGCGCGCCGGATCAGAAGCGGACACGCACGCCGATCCGGAACACCTCTCCGACGTCGTCGAACAGCACGTCGGTGGTGATGCCGATGCGCTTCGTGACCAGAACGTGCGCGCCAACCTCGCCGACCAGTTCGCGACCACGGTCGCCGGCCTCGAACGCCCCGGCGAGCGCGCGGACCTCGAAACGCTCGCCGACGCTGCCACGGAAGCCCACCGACAAGCGTGCGCCGCTGGCATCGTCCTCGAAAACGCCCGACCTGCCGATGCCGCGCCGGCGCACGTCGTCGCTGCGGAAAGCGAACTCGCCCTCAACGGCCCAGAAATCGCCGATCGCGTGGCGATAGCCGGCGCCAGCGTCGAAGCCGCGGCGCGAAACGTCGCTCCCGCCGTCCTCGCCCGAGGCGTCGATGACGCTGCCATGCAGGTACAGGCCCGAAGCGCCGGCCTCGGCGAGATCGAGGCTGCCGCGCAGGCCGCCGCCGAGGACGTCGCCGTCGCCGGCGACGAAACCCTCGACGAAGTCGTACGGGAGCGGCTCGGCGAGGGCCGCGACGGGCGCGACCAGGGCCAGCGCCAACGGGCCGGCGGCAAGGGCGGACGGACGGCGGTTCGTCGAAGGCATCGCCAGGCGGGTCGAGGGAATCGGCTGGCACGATGCCGCGCGCATCGTCGCAGATCAAGGGCGCGAGACCCGCGACGACGCGACGAGCCCCACGAACGACGACGCCCGGCCGGGGCCGGGCGTCGCGGTGCCGAAGGCATGGGCCGGTTGCCCCGGTGCCGGGGCGGCGGTCCCCGCTTCGTTCGATCAGAAACTGGCGCGCACGCCGACCGTGTAGATCCGGGCGCTGTCGTCGAACTCGATCTCGCCGGTGACGCCCCAAGTCTTGTCGAAGCGGTACTGCAGGCCGAACGTGCCGGTGAAGTCGCCATTGACGTTGCTGTAGTCGCGGTAGCTGACCTTGGCGAGGCCCTCGAGGTTCGAGGTGAGGCTGCCGCGCAGGCCGGTCGACACGCGGTAGCCACTCTCGCCTTCAGCGTCGGCGTATGCGGCCTCGGTGATCAGGTCGACGTTGTCGGCGAGGCCATGGGCGTAGCCGAGGCCGAGCTCCCACAAGTCGGCGTCGGCGCCGTTCTCGGAGTAGTTCTGGTAGCTGCCGAGGCCATAGAAGCCCGTGTCGGCGAACGCGACCGAACCACGCAGGCCGAGCCCGTCGATGCGGTCGATGCCGTCGGCGTCGATGTTGTTGTAGGTGCCTTCGACGAAGGTGTAGCTGCGCTCGGCGGCCTGCGCCGACAGCGGCAGGGCGGCGGCGAGGGCCAGGGCGATCAGGGTGGTGCGCATGGCGATGTCCTTTCTTGTTCGTTGGGGGGTGGCTCGGGGGAGCCCCGCGGCAGGGCAGCCGCGAGGCCCCAACATCGCGAGGGCGGCGATCGATGGCAACCCAACGGACTCTGAACATTCAGCCGCGCGCAGGACAACGAAGGTCAGGGAAACACCGGATGGCGCTTGCGGCATGGCGTCGCGTTGGTGCACGCGCGCGTCAGGCGCCTTCGTACCCGCACTGGCGCCACGCTTCGAACACGGCGACGGCCACGGCGTTCGAGAGGTTCAGGCTGCGCTGGCCCGGACGCATCGGCAGCGCGACGCGGGCGGAAGGATCGAAGCGCGCGAGCACCTGCGCCGGCAGCCCGGTGGTCTCGCGGCCGAACAGGAACGCGTCGCCGGGCCGGTAGGCCACGCGATCGAAGCGCGTCGCCTCGCCGGTCTCGACCACCCACCAGCGCGTGGGTCCGATCGCGGCGATGCAGGCCTCGAGATCATCGTGGACGGCCAGCGTCGCGTACTCGTGGTAGTCGAGTCCAGCGCGGCGCAACCGGGCATCGTCGACCTCGAAACCCAGCGGACGGACGAGATGCAGCGACGCGCCGGTGTTCGCGCACAGGCGGATCGCGTTGCCGGTGTTCGGCGGGATCTCGGGCTGGAAGAGGACGACGTGGAACACGCGGGCGACGGGATCGGAGCGGGGGACGAGTATGCGCCCCGAGCGATGGCGTGCTCAGGCCCCGACGCGGCACGCGCGCAGCGGTTCGGCGGCAAGCCGCTCGAAGTCCGCGGAGGCCACGGGACGGGCGGGCTCGGGGAACTCGATCCGCACGGTCAGGGGGTCTTCGCCCGCGTCGTCACGAAGGTTCGACAGCCCCTCGAAGCGCAGCAGGCGGCGGTCGGCCTCGGCGTACACGACGTCGATGTGCGGGGCGAGCCATCCCAGCAGGCCGCCGAGGCGGAGCCGGAAACGCCGGGCGGGTTCGTCGCCGTCCGCGGCGGCTTCGACTTGGTAGACCTTGAAGCCGTAGCTCGTGAGGCGCGACGGCACGAGGAAGTCCATCGGCACCCGCTCCCCGCGCGCCAGCGCCGGCCAATTGCCCCGCACCCACTGGTCGAAACCGGCATCCGCGACGAACACCCCGTCGGGCAGCATTGCCTGACGGGGCTCGGCGTCCGGGCGGTCGACGAAGACTTGGGCACCGCCCCGCCCCCGCTGCAAGCCCTCGCGGTAGCCGCTGCGCGCGTCCTCGAACTGGAAGGCGGGGGCCGATGGCGCCCCGCGGTAGTCGACGCGCTTGCGCGCGAACGGCGTGCCGTCGGTGCAGCGGTAGACGACGAGGCGCTCGAGCGGGCCGCCGTCGGGCGCCGTCCGCATCAGGTGCTGTTCGCGGTAGAGCGGCCTGCCGTCGTCGAGCGCGGAGGCGAACCCGACCTCCTCGCGGAGGGACGCGACGACCGGATCGGCCATGAGCGTGGCGAGGACAAGCGCGGCGAGGCCGTGGCCCCGCGAAAGGACGGGACGATGGCTCACCACGGCAGCTCCTCTCCCCGGTAGTCGAGGAATCGCATCGCCCCGTCGCGGGGCAGGGCATCGATCACCGCCAGCAGGCCGGCGACGGCCTCGCGGGGTTCCAGTGGCGCCTGCGGCCCGCCCATCGCCGTGCGCACCCAGCCGGGGTGCAGCAGCACGCCGGCGATGCCGGCCGCATGCAGCGGCTCCGCGAGCAGCCGGCCCGCCATGTTCAGGGCGGCCTTGGCCATCGCGTAGCTGGGCGTGTAGAACCGGTCCGTCCGGGCGATCGACCCCAGCTGGGACGTGATGAACGCGACGGCGGGCGCCCGCCCCTCACCCAGCAGCGGCAGCAGCGCCTCCGTCAGCAGCAGAGGCGCCAGCGCGTTGGTTTCGAAGGCCTCGCGGAAGGCCGCGGGGTCCAGGGCGCCGAGACGCTCGTCGCGGACGAGGACGCCGGCGTTGTGGATGATCCGGTCGATCGCGCCCCAATGCGCCGCGACGACCTCCCGGACGGACGCGCGGGAGGCGGCGTCGCTCACGTCGAGCGCATGGACCCGGAGACGGTCCCCGGCCTCGTCCGCGAGCGCGGCGAGTGCCGGCGCGCCGGCGGGATCGCGGCAGGCCGCCAGCACGGCATCGCCGCGGGCGAGGCACTGGCGGACGAATTCGAGGCCGAGGCCCCGGGAGCCGCCGGTGACGAGGATGCGGGAGGGGAAAGTGGCCATTCGCCGACCATGCGCCCGTGCCGGTCGCGCAGGCGTCAAGGCGACCCTGCCCTCCGGCACAGGTCGGCGACCCGCGGCAGGCGCTACCCTCGCTCGCCTCCCCCGTCGTCCGGACCCGCCATGCCCCTGCTCCGACCGCTGACCCTCGCGCTCGCCCTCGCCCTGCCCGGCCTCGCCCTCGCGTCGTCGGCACCCGCCGCGGACGGCGGAACGCCCGCCGAGGTGCGCATTCCCTACGAGACGTTCACCCTGCCGAACGGCCTGCGGGTGATCGTGCACACCGACCGCAAGGCACCGATCGTGGCCGTCAACGTCTGGTACCACGTGGGCAGCAAGGACGAGGAACCGGGCCGCACCGGCTTTGCCCACCTTTTTGAACACCTGATGTTCCAAGGCTCGGAAAACTGGAAGAACGAGTTCTTCGGCCCCTTCGAGCAGGTGGGTGCCACCGACCAGAACGGCACCACCAACACCGACCGCACGAACTACTTCCAGAACGTGCCGACCACCGCGCTCGACCTTGCGCTGTGGATGGAATCCGACCGCATGGGCCACTTCGCCGGCGCCATCTCGCAGGAACTTCTGGATGAGCAGCGCGGCGTGGTGCAAAACGAGAAGCGCCAAGGCGAGAACCAGCCCTACGGCCGCGTCTGGAGCTTCCTCGCCGAGAAGGGCTTCCCGTCCGGGCACCCCTACAGCTGGAGCACGATCGGCTCGATGGCCGACCTCAACGCCGCCTCGATCGAGGACGTGAAGCGCTGGTTCTCGGCCTGGTATGGCCCGAACAACGCGGTGCTGGTGCTGGCCGGCGACATCGACCTCGCGACGGCGAAGGAAAAGGTGGCGAAGTACTTCGGCGACATCCCGGCGGGCCCAACCATGACGCAGCCGGCGGTGAACCTCGCTGCCCGCGCGGAAAGCGCCCGCTACACGATGACCGACCGCGTGCCGCAGTCGCGGCTGTATCGCGTGTGGAACACCCCGCAGTTCGGCACGGCCGACGCCCAGCAACTCTCGCTGCTGGCCCAGGTGCTCGCCGGCTCACGCAGCTCGCGCCTCGACAAGCGACTGGTGTTCGAGGAGAAGCTCGCCGACAGCGTCGGCGCCTTCTCATGGGGCAGCCAGCTCGCAGGCATGTTCATGCTGCAGGTCGACATCAAGCAGGGCGTCGACCCGGCCAAGGTCGAGGCCATCGTCGATGAGGAAATGAAGAAGCTGCTGGCCGAGGGCCCCACAGCCACCGAGATCGACCAGGCGCGCACCGTGTTTGAAGCCGGGTTCATCCGCGGCATCGAGCGCATCGGCGGCTTCGGCGGCAAGGCCGACGTGCTGGCCGAGTGCGCCGTGTTCACCGGCGACCCCGGCTGCTACCGCCGCGATCTCGCCGTGCTGGGTGGCGCCACCGCCGCCTCGGTGCAGGCCGCCGGCCGCCAGTGGCTGGGCCAAGGCGACCTCACGCTGCTCGTCACCCCGGGCGACCGCCCGGCCCTGATCGAGGACAACAGCACGGCGCGCGAGGGCTATGTGTCACCGCCGATCCCCGCCGTCGATCCGAGATTCACCACGGTCGCCAGCACGGTCGACCGCAGTGCCGGCCCGCCGATGCCCGACACCTATCCGGGCTTGAGTTTCCCGGCCCTGCAGCGCGCCACGCTGGCGAACGGCATGAAGGTCGTGCTGGCCGAGCGCAAGGGCCTTCCGGTGGTGCAGATGAGCATGGAGTTCACTGGCGGCTACGCGGCCGACCAGGGCCGCAAGCTGGGCACCTCGAGCTTCACGATGGGCATGCTCGACGAAGGCGCCGGCGACTACGACGCACTGCGGTTCGGCGACCGCGCCGAGTCGCTGGGCGCCCAGCTCAGCGCCGGCGCGAGCCTGGACGGTGGCAACGCCTTCCTCTCGGCGCTCACCGACAAGCTCGATGCCTCGCTCGCGCTCTATGCCGACATGATCCAGCGCCCGCGCTTCGCCGAAGCCGATGTCGAACGCGTTCGCGCCAGCTGGCTTGCCGGCATCAAGCAGGAAAAGGCCCGTCCGAACGCGCTGGCCAACCGCCTGCTGCCGCCACTGATGTACGGCGAAGGCCATCCGTACGCCATCCCGTTCTCGGGCTCGGGCACCGAGGCCTCGATCGCCTCGCTGACGGTCGACGACCTGAAGGCGTTCCACGGCGACTTCGTTCGCCCCGACAACGCCACCCTGATCGTCGTCGGTGACACCACGCTGGCCGAGATCACCCCGATGCTCGAGAAGCACTTCGGCGACTGGAAGGCCCCGTCCACGCCGGTGCCGCAGCCGGCCATCGCTCCCGTGGCCCTGCCCACCCAGCCGCGCGTGTTCCTGGTCGACCAGCCCGGCGCCCTCCAGGCCACGATCCTCGCCGGCCAACTGGCGCCGCCGACCACCGACGCGCGCGCCGTCGAGTTCGATATCGCCAACTCGGTGCTCGGGGGTGAGTTCAGCTCGCGCCTGAACATGAACCTGCGCGAGGAGAAGAGCTGGGCCTACGGCGCCTACAGCTTCACCTCGGGCGCCAAGGGCCAGCGCCCGTGGATCGCCTTCGCCCCGGTGCAGATCGACAAGACCGCCGAGGCCCTGCAGGAAATGCAGCGCGAGATCGCCGCCTACGCCGCTGGCTCCGAGCCGGCCACGGCCGAGGAGGTCGCCAAGATCCAGGCCACCGAGATCCGCAGCCTGCCGGGCTCGTTCGAGACGGCCAATGCGGTGCTGGGCCAGATCGGCGGCATCGTCCGCTACGGGCGCCCGGACAACTGGGTCGAGGTGCGCCGCTCGCGCATCGAGGGCCTGAACCCGGCGATCGTCAACGCGGCGGCGAAGACCCTCGATCCGAAGGCGCTGACCTGGGTGGTCGTCGGCGACCTGTCGAAGATCGAGGCGCCGGTGCGCGCCCTGGACCTCGGCGAGGTGCAGGTCATCGACTCGGACGGCCGCCCGGTCGCCGCGCCGGCCACGACCGCCGCGCGCTGACGTCGCGGGGGGGCCGGCCGCGCCGGCCCGGCGCGGAGTTAATCCCCGATTGACCCGACGCCCGGCACAATCCGGGCGTCGCCTTTTTCGCTCTTCCCCCGACCTCCCGGAGATCCCGCGATGCGCCACTGCCGCCTGTCGATCGTTCCTTTCCTCGCCGTCGTCGCGCTCTCGGGCTGCTCCTTCGTCGAGATCCAGCCGGGCGGCGTCCAGGTGCGCGTCGCGACGCCGGGCCAGGCGCTGAGCTGCGAGCGTCGCGGCGAGATCGTGGTCTCCGTGAAGGACCGGCTCGGGCCGCTCGACCGCAACGAACTGCGGGTGCGCGACGAACTCGAGGTGCTGGCCCGCAACGAGGCGCCCGCGCTGGGCGCCGACACCGTGCAGGCGCTCGGCGATCCGATGGACGGCGAACAGCGCTTCCGGGCCTACCGCTGCGGCGGTCCCGTCGGCCCGCGTCCGGCGGGGCCGGAGACCACCGTCGAGCCGCTGCCGGAGGGCGAGGCGGAAACGGCGCCCCTGCGCGACGAGTGAACCCGGCGGGCCGGGCGCGTGAAGGCCCCGGCCGGCAGGGTGCACAGGCGTGCGGTAAACTCCGGCGCTCGTTTCCCCGGGATCCTCCCCATGCTGTTCCAGCACGTCTCCATCGCCGGCCTCGCCCACATCGACGCGCCCCACACGCTGTCGTCGGACGAGATCAACCTGCGGCTGAAGCCGACCCTCGACCGCCTCGGCATCAAGACCGACGTGCTTCGCGACGTCGCCGGGATCCGCGCCCGGCGCCTCTGGGACAAGGACATGCCGCTGGCGGATGCCGCCACGGCCGTGGCGCGCAAGGCGATCGCCGAGGCCAACGTCGACCCGGCCAAGATCGGCATCCTGATCAACACCTCGGTCTCGCGTGATTTCCTCGAGCCGTCCGTCGCCTCGATTGTCTCGGGCCAGCTCGGCCTGGCCGACACCTGCCAGAACTTCGACGTGGCGAACGCCTGCCTCGCGTTCATCAACGGCATGGACATCGCCGGCCGCATGATCGAACGCGGCGAGATCGACTACGCGCTGATCGTCAACGCCGAGAACGCCAACATCGTCTACGAGAAGACGATCGAGCGCCTGAACCGCGAAGGCATCACCGCCGACGAGTTCCGCAACGAGTTCGCCAGCTTGACGCTGGGCTGCGGCGCCGCCGCGATGGTGCTGGCCCGCCGCGAACTGGTGCCGGACGCCCCGCAGTACCGCGGCGGCGTCACCCGCGCGGCCACGCAGTGGAGCCACCTCTGCCGCGGCAACCTCGACCGCATGGTCACCGACACGAAGATGCTGCTGATCGAAGGCATCAAGCTCGCCCAGCTGACCTTCCAGGCCGCACGGCAGGCGCTGGGCTGGGCGGTGGAGGAGATGGACGAGTTCGTGATCCACCAGATCTCGCGCGCCCACACCGAGGCCTTCCTGAAGACCTTCGGCATCGACCCGCGGAAGGTCCTGACCATCTTCCACGAGCACGGCAACATCGGCCCGGCCTCGGTGCCGATCGTGCTCTCCAAGCTCAAGGAAATGGGCCGCCTGAAGAAAGGCAAGCGCATCGCCCTGCTCGGCATCGGCTCAGGATTGAACTGCTCGATGGCGGAAGTGGTCTGGTAAGGCCCGCTGCGACCTGATGCGACGCGAGGGCCGGGCGACCGGCCCTCGTCATTGAAGCGGCCGGCGGGCCACGCCCCGCGCCGCGCGACACCGAAGGATTCCGATGCCGCTACCGCTCGACACGCTCCCCGACTACCCCTTCACCCCGCAGCGCTTCGCTCGAGGGGCCGGTATCGCGATGAGCTATCTCGATGAAGGCCCGCGCGATGGCGAGGTGGTGCTGATGCTGCACGGCAATCCGTCGTGGAGCTTCTACTGGCGCCACCTCGTGCTCGGACTGCGCGACCGCTACCGCTGCATCGTGCCCGACCACGTCGGCATGGGGCTGTCCGACAAGCCCGACGACAAGCACTACCGCTACACCCTGCAGTCGCGCATCGAGGACGTGGAGCGCCTGCTCGAACACCTCGGCATCACCGGCCCGATCACGCTGGCCGTCCACGACTGGGGCGGCATGATCGGCTTCGGCTGGGCCTTGAAGCGCCGCGGTCGGGTCAAGCGGCTCATCGTCACCAACACCGCCGCCTTCCCGCTGCCGAAGGAGAAGCCGCTGCCTTGGCAGCTGCAGCTCGGCCGCAACTACAACATCGGCGCCCTGCTGATCCGTGGCTTCAACGCCTTCGCCGCCGGCACCATCGACCAGTGCGCGTCGACCAAGGTGTCGCCCGAGGTGCGCGCGGCCTACTTCGCGCCCTACGACTCGTGGAAGAACCGCATCAGCACGCTGCGCTTCGTGCAGGACATCCCGCTGTCGCCGAGGGACAAGGCCTGGGCCTTCGTCGACGAGGCTGGCCGCACGCTGCACGAGTACGCCGACCGCCCGGCCTTCATCGGCTGGGGCCTGCAGGACTTCGTGTTCGACCACCACTTCCTGAAGGGCTTCACCGACGCGCTGCCCAAGGCCGAAGTGATGGCCTTCGACGACGCCCACCACTACGTGCTGGAAGACAAGCACGCGGTGCTCGTGCCGGCGATCCGCCGCTTCCTCGACGCGAACCCGCTCTGACGCCACGACGATGACGGCGACCGCCAACATCGCCGCCGTGCTGCCGCGCATCGCGGCGGAACGCCCGGAGCAGCCGGCGATGCGCTGCCCGGGCGGCCAAGGCGCCGACGGCTTCGCCCGCTACGACGTCGTACTCACCTATGGCGAGCTCGACCGTCGTTCCGATGCCATTGCCGCCGGCCTGCAGGCCTATGGCATCCGCCGCGGCATGCGGACCGTCGTGATGGTGCGGCCGTCGCCGGAGTTCTTCCTGCTGATGTTCGCGCTGTTCAAGCTGGGCGCGGTGCCGGTCCTCGTCGATCCCGGCATCGACCGCCGCGCCCTGAAGCAGTGCCTCGACGAAGCTGCCCCCGAGGCCTTCATCGGCATCCCGCTGGCGCAGTTCGCGCGCCGCCTCTTCCGCTGGGGCCGAGGAACGGTGCGCCGCGTGGTGACCGTGGGCACCCGGGCGTGGCCGCTGTGGGCCGGCGAGACCCTCGCCCGCCTCGAGCGCCAGGGCGCGGCCCTGCTGGCGGCCCAGGCCGCGCGCGGCGAGGCCACGGCGATGCTCGCCGACACCCACGGCGACGAGGTCGCGGCCCTGCTGTTCACCTCGGGCTCGACCGGCGTGCCGAAGGGTGTGGTGTACCGGCACCGTCATTTCCTCGCGCAGATCGACCTGCTGCGCGACGCCTTCGGCATCGCGCCGGGCGGCGTCGACCTGCCGACCTTCCCGCCCTTCGCGCTGTTCGATCCGGCGCTGGGCCTGACCTCGATCATCCCGGACATGGACCCGACGCGGCCGGCAAACGCCGACCCGCGCAAGCTGCACGACGCCATCCGGCGCTTCGGCGTCACCCAGCTGTTCGGTTCGCCCGCGCTGATGCGCGTGCTGGCGGAGCACGGCGAACCGCTGCCGACCCTGCAGCGGGTCACCTCGGCCGGCGCGCCGGTACCGCCCGACGTGGTTGCGGCGATGCGCCGGCTGCTGCCCGAGGACGCGCAGTTCTGGACGCCGTACGGCGCCACGGAGTGCCTGCCGGTCGCGGTCATCGAGGCCCGCGAGCTCGAGACCACGCGCGAAGCCACCGAAGGCGGCGCCGGCACCTGCGTAGGGCGACCCGTCGAAGCCAACACCGTGCGCATCATCCGCATCGTCGACGAGGCCATCGCCTTCTGGCGCGAGGACCTGGTCGTCGGGCCGGGCATCGTCGGCGAGATCACCGTCGCCGGGCCCAGCGCCACCGACGAGTACTTCGCGCGCCCCGAAGCCACCCGAATGGCCAAGATCCGCGAGCGCATCTCGGCGCGCGAGGAGCGCATCGTCCACCGGATGGGCGACCTCGGCTATTTCGACGCCGAGGGGCGGCTGTGGTTCTGCGGCCGCAAGAGCCACCGCGTCGAGACCGCGGGCGGCCTGATGACGACCGAGCAGATCGAGCCGATCTTCAACACGCATCGCCGCGTGGCGCGCACGGCGCTCGTCGGGGTGGGCGTGCGCGGCATGCAGACGCCGGTGCTCTGCGTCGAACTGAAGGCCGGCGTGCCCGAGAGCGAGTGGGTGCACGTGCAAGCCGAGCTGGAACGCCTCGCCATGCGCGAGCCGAAGACGGCACGCATCCACCATTTCCTGCGCCATCCAGGCTTCCCGGTGGACATCCGGCACAACGCCAAGATCGGCCGCGAGAAGCTCGCCGAATGGGCGAAGGCGCAGCTGCGCGGCGTCCTCCACTGAACCGCGACGCGGCCCGGAGGAAGCTCTCGCCATGAAGATCCTCGTCACCGGTGGGGCCGGCTTCCTCGGCCAGGCGATCTGCCGCGGCCTGCTCGCGCAGGGCCACATGGTCATCAGCACGCAGCGCCGCCGCTCCATCGACCTCGACGCGATGGGCGTCGAGCAGCGCTTGGGCGACCTCGCCGACGCCGCCCACGTGCAGCGTGCGCTCGAGGGCGTCGACGCGGTGTTCCACAACGCCGCCAAGGCCGGCCACTGGGGCAGCGAGCAGAGCTACATCGACGCCAACGTGACCGGCACGATGAACGTGCTGGCGGCGTGCCGCGCGCACGGCATCACGCGCCTCGTCTACACCTCGACACCGAGCGTGGCGCACAACGGCCGCGTGCCCTGCGAGGGCGGCAACGAGATCAGCATGCCCTACGCGCCGGCGTTCAAGGCGCCCTACCCGCGCACCAAGCAGATCGCCGAAAAGGCGGTGCTGGCCGCGAACGGCAGCGCGGTGGCGGGCGGTGGCACCTTGAGCACCGTCGCGCTGCGCCCTCGGCTGATCTGGGGCCCGGCGACACCAACCTGTTGCCGCGCCTCGTCGAGCGCGCCCGCGCCGGACGCCTGCGCTTCATCGCCGGTGGCCATAACCGCATGGACACGACCTACGTCGACAACGCGGCCGACGCGCACCTGAAGGCCTTCGCCGCGCTGGGCCCCGGTTCGGCCTGCGCCGGCAAGGCCTACTTCATCTCGAATGGCGAGCCGCAGCCGGTGCGCGAGATCATCAACGGCCTGCTGGTGGCGGCCGGCGAGCCGCGCGTCGAGGCCAGCGTGCCCTTCGCCGTGGCCTACGCCGCCGGCGCGCTGTGCGAGGTGCTCTGGCACACGCTGCCACTGAAGGGCGAACCGCCGATGACGCGCTTCGTCGCCGAGCAACTCGCCACGCCGCACTGGTACGACCTCACCGCCGCGAAGCGCGACTTCGGCTACGTGCCGCAGGTCCGCGTGGCCGAGGGCTTGGACCGCCTCGCGCGCTGGTGGCGCGACGCGCACCGCAGCCCCTGATCGAGGCGCCTCAACGCCCGTCGCGTTTCCAAGGGCGGATCAGCCCCGGCGGTCGTTGGTCGCGTTCGCGCGCCTCGCCAGCGCGGGCCGACTGCGTGGCTGCCCGCGGCGCGCCGCTGCGGCGGTGCCGCGCGGGCGGTTCCGGCGCCGGCACCTCGCGCCATTGTCCGGCCGCCAATCCGTCCAGCGTGTACGGGCCGATGGCCTCGCGCACCAGCCGCAGCGTGGGCAGGCCTACCCCTGCGGTCATGCGCCGCACCTGCCGGTTGCGGCCTTCGCGGATCACCAGCCGCAGCCACGCGTCCGGCACCGTCTGCCGCACCCGCACCGGCGGCACGCGCGGCGGCAGCCACGCGGGCACCTCGATGACCTCGACCCCGGCGGGCTTGGTCGGGCCGTCGTTGAGAACGAGGCCGTCGCGGAGGCGCTGCAGCGCCTCGTCCGTCGGCGTGCCTTCCACCTGCACGAGGTAAGTCTTGGGCCAGTCGAACTTCGGCGAACCGATCGCCGCCACCAGCGCGCCGTCGTCAGTCAACAGCAGCAGGCCTTCGCTGTCGAAGTCGAGCCGGCCCGCCGCGTAGACGCCCTTCGGCAGACCGAAGCCTGCCAGCGTCGGCCGCGGCGGCTGGCTGCGGTCGGTGAACTGGCACAGCACGTTCATCGGTTTGTGGAAGGCGACGAGCATGGTCGGGATTCTAGGGGCCAGCGGATAGACTGCGGCCATCCACCGACGATCGCCCATGCATCCCCTCCGCCGACTCTTCGGCTACGCCCGCGCCTACCGCCGGGACGCCGCCCTCGGCACGGTCTACTCCGTGCTCAACAAGGTGTTCGACGTCCTGCCCGAGCTGCTGATCGGCGTGGCGGTGGACGTCGTCGTCAATCGCGAGGACAGTTTCCTCGCCGGCTTCGGCCTCGCCGACCCGATGCACCAGCTCGCGCTGCTCACGGCGCTGACGGTCGTCGTCTGGGTGCTCGAGTCCGCCTTCGAGTACCTCTACGCGCTGAAGTGGCGGGGCCTCGCGCAGGACCTCCAGCACGAGCTCCGCCTCGCCGCGTACGGCCACCTGCAGCAGCAGCCGCCCGGCGCGATCCGCGAGGCGCGCGCCGGACGGCTGATGGCCGTGCTCAACGAGGACGTGAACCAGGTCGAACGCTTCCTCAACACCGGGGCCAACGACCTCATCCAGGTCGCGGTCGGCTCCTCGCTGGTGGGCGTCTTCTTCTTCGTGGTGACCGCCGACCTCGCGGCGCTGGCGCTGCTGCCGGTGCCGCTGATCCTCGTCGGCGCGTTCTGGTTCCAGAAGCGCCTGCAGCCCCGCTACGCCGCCGCACGCGAGGCGGCGGCGACGGTGTCCGCGCGCCTCGACAACAACCTCGACGGCATGGCCACGATCCAGGCCTACACCGCCGAGGCCGCGGAGCTGGCCCACGTGCGCGACGCGTCCGACGCTTACCGCGCGGCCAACGCGGAGGCGATCCGTTTCTCGGCGGCCATCACGCCGGTGATCCGCATGGCGGTGCTGGCCGGCTTCGCCGCGACCCTGCTGTATGGCGGCCACCTCGTGCTGTCCGGCGACCTCGGCGTCGGCAGCTACTCCGCGCTGGTGTACCTGACCCAGCGCCTGCTGTGGCCGCTGACGCGGCTCGCGGAAATGACCGACCTCTACAACCGCTCGATGGCGTCGGTCACGCGGGTGATGGACCTGCTGGAGACCCCGCTGCCGCCGCGCGCGACCGGCGTCCTCGAGCACCGACCGCGCGGCGCGTTGGCCTTCGAGGGCCTGCGCCACGCGTACGAGGGCCGCGTCGTGCTCGACGGCATCGACCTCGCCGTCGCGCCGGGGCAGACGGTCGCGCTGGTCGGCGCCACCGGCGCGGGCAAGAGCACCCTGCTGAAGCGCCTGCTCGGCTTCCTGCCCGCGCAGGGCGGCCGGATCACGCTCGACGGCATCGATCTGGCCGGCATCGACCCGAGTGCGCTGCGCCGGCACGTGGCCTATGTCGCGCAGGACCCCTTCCTGACCGACGGCACGGTGGCCGAGAACATCGCCTATGGCGATGCGCGGCCGGACCGGATGCGGATCGAAGCGGCGGGCCGTGGCGCGGAAGCGCATGGCTTCATCACGGCCCTGCCCGGCGGCTACGACGCCCCGGTCGGCGAGCGCGGCGCGCGGCTCTCGGGCGGGCAGCGCCAACGCATCGCGCTGGCCCGTGCGCTGTACCGCGATCCGGCGCTGCTGCTGCTCGACGAGGCGACCTCGGCGGTGGACAACGAGACCGAAGCCGCGATCCAGCGCTCGCTGGCCACCCACGCCAAGGGCCGGACCACGCTGGTCGTGGCCCACCGGCTCAGCACCGTGCGCCACGCCGATGCCATCCACGTGCTCGATGCGGGCCGCATCGTAGAGTCGGGGACGCACGATGCCCTGCTCGCCCGCAACGGCGCCTACGCCGCCCTGTGGCGGCTCCAGACCGGAGAGTCCACGCCCGATGCCCCATGACGTCAGCCTGATCGCCATGCTGGCCGCCGCCTTCGGCGGCGCCCTCGTCCTCGGCTACCTCGCGCATCGCGTCGGGCTTCCGGCCATCGTCGGCTTCCTCGCGGCCGGGGTCCTGATCGGCCCGCACACGCCGGGCTACGTCGCGGACGCCAAGCTGGCCATGCAGCTCGCCGAGATCGGCGTGATGCTGCTGATGTTCGGCGTCGGCCTGCACTTCTCGCTCGACGACCTCAAGAGCGTCCGGCGCATCGCGCTGCCCGGCGCGCTGCTGCAGATCGGCGTCGCGGTCGCGATGGGCATGGGCCTCGCCGCATGGTGGGGCTGGTCGCCGGGTGCGGGCTTCGTGTTCGGCATGTGCCTCTCGGTGGCCTCGACCGTCGTGCTGCTCAAGGCGCTGGAGGCGCGAGGCCTGCTCGACGGTGGCGACGGCAAGATCGCCGTGGGTTGGCTGGTCGTCGAGGACCTCGTCATGGTCCTCGTGCTCGTGCTGCTGCCCGTGCTGGCGCCGCTGCTCGCCGCGGACGGCCCCGGCGACGGGATTCCCGAGGGCCTGTGGGCGACGCTGGGCACCACGCTGCTGAAGGTCGCCGCCTTCTTCGTGGTGATGCTGGTGGTCGGGCGCCGCCTGCTCCCCCGCTTGCTGTGGTGGGTCGCGCGCACCGGCAACCGCGAACTGTTCACGCTGGCGGTGATGTCGGCGGCGATCGGCGTCGCCTTCGGCGCGGCGGCGCTCTTCAGCGTGTCGTTCGCGCTGGGCGCGTTCTTCGCCGGCATGATGATGCGCGAATCGGCCTTCAGCCACCGCGCGGCGGAAGAGTCCCTGCCCTTCCGCGACGCCTTCGCCGTGCTGTTCTTCGTTTCGGTCGGCATGCTCTTCGACCCGGCGGTGGTCGTCGAGGCCCCCGGCAAGCTGCTCGCGGTGGTCGGCGTGATCATCGTCGGCAAGACCATCGCGGCGATCCTGCTGGTGCGGCTGCTGCGCTACCCCTGGCGCACCGCGCTGACGGTGGGCGTGAGCCTCGCCCAGATCGGCGAGTTCAGCTTCATCCTCGCCGGCCTCGGCCTGGCGCTGGGGCTGGTCGACGCCACGGTGATGAGCCTCGTCGTCGCCGGCGCGGTGATCTCGATTGCCCTCAACGGCGCGCTGTTCTCGCTGGCGGAGCGGCTGAAGCCGCGCCTCGCGGCACGCGACGGCGCCGCGACGGGCCCCGAGCAGGACCTCGCAGACCCGCTGGCGGTGCTGCCCGACGCGGTCCCGGCGCAGTCGCTGCGCGGGCACGTGGTCATCGTGGGGCATGGGCGGGTCGGGGCGCAGCTGGGCGACGAACTCGCCGCAGCGGGACGCGCCCACGTGGTGGTCGACAGTGACCGCGCGCGCGTCGAAGCCCTGCGGGGCAACGGCCGCGCGGCGGTCCTGGGCGACGCCACGCGACCGGAGGTGCTCGTGCAGGCGCACGTCCAGCACGCCGCGGCGCTGGTGGTCGCGACGCCGGATATGCTGGCCGCCCGGGCCATCGCGCAGACCGCCCGCCAGCTCCGCCCGGCGCTGCGAGTCTTGGTGCGCACCCACAGCGCGGAGGAGGCCGAACTGTTGGAACGCCAGCAGCTCGGGGAGGTGTTCTACGGCGAGCGGGAGCTCGCACTGGGCCTCGCCCGCCGGCTGCTCGAGGCGCCGGCCAACGACGCCGGCGGCGCCTGACTCACTCCTCGCTGAAGGCCACGACCTTCATCGTGAAGCGGCCGAAGACCTTGCCCTCTTCGCCGCTGCCCAGCGAGGCGACGCGGATTCGGTAGACGCCGTCGACCTTGGTCTCGGCAACCGCGAGCGGATCGAAGTTGCCGTCGGCGCGGTCGTCGTTCTCGATGGCCTGCGAACGATCGGGGTTGAACACGGTCACCTTGGCGTCGAAGTCACTGGACTTCACCGAAACGATCAGGAACTGGCCCGCCTTGGCCTCGACGCGGTAGTCGCGGCTCACGCCCTGGTCGGACGTCGGTGCGTCCTCGGCGGTGAGCTGGCCTTCGACGGTCTGGCCGATGCGGACCAGGGGGGCCTCGGCGGAGGCGACGAGGGGAAGGAGGGCGAGTGCGGAAGCGAGGACGGTGAGGCGCACGGGGGGCTCCGAGGGCGCGCGCCGGGATGGCGGGCGTGAGGCCAGTGTAGAGGCCACGCTCGGTCGCCGGGCCACGACGGCCCGGCGTCCCCTCGGATGCAGTTCAGCCGGCCGGCTTGCGGAAGCGCAACGTCATGCGGTCCGACTCGCCGATGGCCTCGTACTTCGCCTTGTCACCGCCCTCCGGCACGTCGAGGGTCGGTGGCAGGGTCCATACGCCGTTCGGGTGGTCCTTGGTGTCCTTCGGGTTGGCGTTGATCTCGCTCCTCGCCTCCAACACGAAGCCCGCAGCCTCGGCCAGGGCGATGACCTGCGCCTCGCTGACATAGCCGTTGATCTGCTCGCGCGGCACGTCGGCGTTGGCGCGGTGCTGCTCGACGCCAAGCACGCCACCCGGCTTCAGCACGTCGAAGAACGCCTTCATCTGACCCTCGGCCTGGCCGTTGCGCATCCAGCCGTGCAGGTTGCGGAAGGTCAGCACCGCGTCGGCCGAGCCCGGCTCGCCATAGACGGGGGCCGTGGGATCGACTTCGCGGAGCACGACCGCGTCGAACTGGGCGGGCGCCGCAGCGAGGCGCTCGCGCAGCTTGACGTTGTCGCCGGTGAAGTACTCGCGGGCGCGCTCCGAAGCGGCCTTGGCCGGGTCGTTGATCGCCGCGACGTAGGTGCCGCCGCCCTGCTTGATCCACGGGGCGAGGATCTCGGTCCACCAGGCGCCGCTGCCAGGGCTGATTTCCACCACCGTCATGCCCGGCTGCAGGCCAAAGAAGGACAGGGTCGGACCGGGGTGGCGGAAGCCATCCCGCGCGACGTTGGCGGGCGTGCGCCATTCGCCAGCGATCGCGGCATCGAGGGCGGCCTTGGCCTGCTCGTGCGCGTCGTGTGCGGCGGCGTCGGCCGGCTTGGCGTCGCCGCCGTGGTTGTGCGCGAAAGCGGCGGGAGCGGCGCAGGCGGCGGCAAGGGCAAGGGCGAAGAGGCGGTGGCGCATGGACGAGGCTCCGGGTGGCTGTGGCGTGAAGGGTGCGCAGACCCGCGTTACGGGCGTGGCAAGGCGCACCCTGTTCGCCGAGGCTGGACGCCGCTTCGACCACTCGACGACGCCCACGACGGGGCGGACGCGCTAGTCTCGGGCTCCAACACCGCCCGACGAGCGCCTCGTGCCCGTGCCTCCCGACCGTCCTTCCGGACCCTTCCGCGCCCACGGCGACATCGAGGTGCTGAAGGACGGCTCGATCATCCGGGCCGCTGGCGCGGGCCCCTTCAATGTGGAAGCCGTCGCGGCCTACGCGCAGCAAGTGGCGCGACTGGTCGCCGGCGTCGAGCCCGGCGGGCGGTTCGTGGTGATCGCGCGGATGAGCCGCAGCATCCTCGCACCGCCCGAGGCGTGGGCCGCGCTGGAAGCGAGCATCGGCAGTCGAAAGCGCGGCCCGTCGCGCCAGGTCGGTGCCGCCTGGGTGAAGGAGGGCGAGGTCGAGGGCTGGGCCCTGATGCTGCCCAGGGTCAACGCGATCTACCGCGCCATCGACGTGCCCTTCCGCGGCTTCGACGACGAGGCCACGGCGACTGGATGGGCCCTGGACGTGCTCGGCGGCCGCGAGCCCTGAGGCACCGCTCGATGCGTCAGTACGGTGGACGGGTGCGGCGGCCGACCGAGTAACAGGCGCAAGCCGCGTGCTCCAGACGATCCCGATCGAGGATCAGCAGCTCGCCGCGGGAGTAACGGATGATGCCGGCGCGATGCAATCGGCCTGCCGCAATCGTTACGGCGCTTCGCTGCACACCCAACAGTCCCGCGAGGCGCAGGTGGGTGAAGCGGAGCTCCGACTCCCCGACCCGATCCTGCGCCCGCAGCAACCACAGTGCCAAGCGGGAAGGAAGCGAGTGGAAGCGGGTGCAGGGAACGGCCCGCGCGACCTGCGCGAAAAGCTGGGTCACCGCGC
This sequence comes from Lysobacteraceae bacterium, assembly GCA_021297925.1. GTDB lineage: Bacteria > Pseudomonadota > Gammaproteobacteria > Xanthomonadales > Xanthomonadaceae > Silanimonas. The sequence goes on along the minus strand of JAJTHD010000169.1, from coordinate 1,131 downwards.
GGTCGACCAGCCGGCGAAGGATCGCGTTGGCGTCGAGCTCGGCGCGGAATCGAGGAACGCCGATCCGCCACGCACGACCGCCGACGAGGACGACGGAGCGCATCGCGGACGGTGCAACACCCAAGGCCAGCATCGCACCGTCGACACTTTCGCGGCCGATCACGGCGACTTCGAGCGCCTCATGCCCACCCACCTCGGCAAGCACCCCGATGAGTCCGGCCTGCGGGAAGTGCACCTGCGCATGGCTCCGCCGGGCGAAGACCAGACGCTCGTCGACAACCAGTTCGACGTCGTCGCACTGCGCGAGGAACCGCTCGCCGAGGGCGCGAGGCAGTTGGCCCAGCAGGGCGTTGCCACGATTCGACGGTTTCAAGATGGCCAAGCGCGTCTCCTCGAGGGCGTCGGCAGACGCGCTCTCTCAGTCGTCGCAGGCGCCACGCAACGGCAGGGGAACCGGAACCACCCGCAGCAATGGATGGGCGAACTCGCCATCAGGGCTCATCGAATCGGCCCCAGGCTGCTCCACCGGCTCCGACGGACGCCACCGGGCGTCTTTCGATGGCAGCGGAGCGCTGGGGACGAGGAACAACGCTCCTCCCGATCGCCGGGACAAGGCACGTTCCGCACGGGAACGCGCTGGCGATGTCCATAGGTCGTCATTCGGCCTGTCCCGGCGTTCGTGGAGGACACGACGTCACACCTTGTGACGTGCGAGGAAGCGGGCCACCTGGCCGTCGGCCTCCGAGCGCTTGACGCCGTAGCGCTTCTCGACGAGCGACGCGAGATCGGCCGCCTGGCCGTTGGTCTTCAGCAGTTCGTCCGCGCTGATCTTGGTCCATTCCGCGCGCGCTGCACCCACCTGGGTGCTCCAAGGACCGCGCCCGCCTTTCGACTTCGCGGTGATGTCGGACGGCTGGCCCATCAGGGCATCGTCGCCCTTGGCCGCAGTCGGGGCTGCGGCGGCGGCATGGGAGAGGGCCTCGCCATCGGGGAGATGGAAGGCCGGCGTGGGCTGCGGCATCGCGCCCTTGGCGGGGATGTCATGCGTGTTCTTTGAGGTGGTCATGGGGGGGATCTCGATGGGGGTTCCCGTGCCGGGAGGCGGCGGGCCGGCATGGGCCGGACATCGAG
>JAJTHD010000054.1 GCA_021297925.1 Lysobacteraceae bacterium | reverse complement strand
GAGTCCTCGACGGTGCGGGCCAGCGGGACGTAGCCGCTGCGCTTGCTGCGGTAGTCGAAGAAGTGGCCCTCCTCGAACAGGATGTCGGCGCCGCTGCCGGTTCGCAGGTCCCGCCAGTGCTGGTTGAAGTTCGGCGCCGCGCGCAAGGTGAAGCGGTGCCCGGTCGACCGGTTGAGGTACTCGACCAGCGGGCCGTAGACCTCCTGGATCTGGTCGGCGGGGAACGAGGGCTCGACCGCGAGCGTGTAGTCGGCGGCCTTCGCGGCGGGGAGGGATGTCAGGGCCAGGACGGCCACCACGGCGGCGCGGAGGGCGCCGCGGAACGGATTCGTCATCGTGCAGGACCTCGGGATCGGAGGGGACGCATCATGCGCTGCGCCCCAGTCTAGAGCCTTTCATCAAATCGGGCGCGCCAGCCCGGCAAGCGGCTCGGCGAGGCGGACCGGCCGGCCGTTCGCGAACACCGGCACGGCCTCGTCCAGCGCCCCGACGACCAGGGCCCCCCGGCCGTCCCGGGTCGCCCCGACGACGTCCGCGACGGGCGCGCCGGTCCCGTCGGTCAACGGCGTGTCCGTCCCCAGGGACTCGCCATCGGCCCACCAGGTCCGGCGCTTCGCCTGTCCGAGGAAGTGGGTCCGGGCCACGATCTCTTGGCCCGGATAGCAGCCCTTGCGCACGCTGAAGGCCTTCAGGCGATCCAGCGACAGCATGTGCGGGGTCCATCGCGGTTCGTCCCCGCGCCGGCGTCGGGGCAGCCCGTGCCGGAGGTCCTCGTCGCGCCACCGTGCCGAAGCGTCCGGGTCCGCCCCGCCGATCCGCGGGGCGATCCAGAGCCGGCGGGTGCCGCCCTCGGTGGAGAGGTCCAGTCCCATCGCCTCCCCGTCCTCGAGAACGCCGTCGCGCCCGCCGCCGCTGTCCCCGGCCCCGAAGACGCCGTAGGCGGCGAGGTCCTCCCGGTGGCGGAGCGTGGCCCTGGTGCGCAGAAGGAAGCGCGACAGCCGGGTCGTGAAGTCGACGGGATCGGCATCCAGCAGCACGAGGCGCAGGTGCCCGGCCCGGGGCCTGGCCAGTGCGAATAGCGCGTCGACCCGCCCCTTGGGCGTCAGCCAGCCGCTCCAGTGCCAGCGGCCTTCGGCGAGGCCGAGCACATCGTTCATGGTCTGGGCCTGGGCGAAGGCCTCGGCCTGGGGGCCTTCGAGGTCGACGACGGCGAGGCCGTCGAGGAGGGATCCTGCGATCGCTTTCACGTGGTTTCGCTTGAACGGCTTGGAACGGGTGCTTAACATCCATGGATGTCTCCGCAGCCGCCCAGTCTAGGCCACCTTCCGGCCTCCACGGTGCCCGACGCACCCGGGGCCCCGGCCTCCGGCGATACGGTCCCTGCCGTCGAGGTGGGGGGGCGGGACGGGCCCGAACCGACCCGCTACGGCGACTGGGAAAAGAACGGTCGCTGCATCGACTTCTGACCGCAGGACGCGGCCCCTCCGAACAACTGGCACCCGCAACGAGCGAGCCCATGGCCACGCAATCCCGACCCCTGTCCCCGCATCTGCAGGTCTACAAGCCGCAGATCACCTCGACGATGTCGATCGTCCATCGCATCACCGGGGTCGTGAACGCCCTGGGCTTCCTGCTCGTCGCGGCCTGGCTGGTCGCACTGGCCGGCGGCGAGGCGAGCCACGCCGCCGCGCAGGCGGCCGCCGGCTCGCTGCCCGGCAGGATCGCGCTGTTCGCGTTCTCCGCGACGCTGGTCTACCACCTCTTGAACGGCGTGCGCCACCTGTTCTGGGACATGGGCTGGGGCTTCGAGATCCCGCAGGTCTACCGCAGCGGCTACACCGTGCTGGTGCTCGCGGTGGTGCTCACCGCCGGCGTCTGGTACGCCGGCCTGATGGCCGGGGGTGCCGCATGAGCCGCCTCCGGCATCCGTGGGCCATCGCCCGCGGCCTCGGCAGCGCGAAGGAAGGCGTCGCCCACTGGTGGTCGCAGCGCGTCTCGGCCGCCGCACTGCTGTTCCTCGTGCCCTGGTTCGTCGCGACCGCCGTCTCGATGATCGGCATGGACCACGCCAATGCCCGCGCCTTCCTGGCCGAGCCGACCAACGCGACGTTGATGCTGGCCTTCGTGCTGGCCGCCGCGTGGCACGCGCGCCTCGGCCTGCAGGTCGTGGTCGAGGACTACATCCACACCCCGTGGCTGGAGATCGCGCTGCAGCTGCTGGTCAAGGCCGCGTACGCGCTGGCCGTGATCGCTTCCGTCGTGGCCATCGGCCGCATCGCCTTCACCGCCTGAGCCTCCCATGACGACTGCCTACAAGATCACCGAGCACCAGTACGACATGATCGTCGTCGGTGCGGGCGGCGCCGGTCTCCGCGCCACCTTCGGCCTCGCCGCCAAGGGCCTGCAGACGGCCTGCATCACCAAGGTCTTCCCGACCCGCTCGCACACCGTGGCGGCGCAGGGCGGCATTTCCGCCGCGCTCGCCAACATGGGCGAGGACGACTGGCGCTACCACTTCTTCGACACCGTGAAGGGCTCGGATTGGCTGGGCGACCAGGACGCCATCGAGTACATGTGCCGCGAGGCCATCCCGGCCATCATCGAGCTCGAGCACTACGGCGTGCCGTTCTCGCGCACCGAGGAAGGCAAGATCTACCAGCGCCCGTTCGGCGGCATGACCACCCGCTACGGCGAGGGCCCGCCGGCCCAGCGCACCTGCGCCGCCGCCGACCGCACCGGCCACGCCATCCTGCACACGCTGTACCAGCAGTCGCTGGCGCATGACGCGCGCTTCTTCATCGAGTACTTCGCCCTCGACCTGATCATGGACGAGGAGGGCGTGTGCCGCGGCGTGATCGCCCTCGACATGGCCGAAGGCACGATCCACGTGTTCCGCGCCCACGGCGTGGTGCTGGCCACCGGCGGCTACGGCCGCGCGTACTTCTCGGCGACGTCGGCGCACACCTGCACGGGCGACGGCGGCGGCATGGCGCTGCGCGCCGGCCTGCCGCTGCAGGACATGGAGTTCGTGCAGTTCCACCCGACCGGCATCTACGGTGCCGGCTGCCTGATCACCGAAGGCGTGCGCGGCGAAGGCGGCATCCTGCGCAACGCGCAGGGCGAGCGCTTCATGGAGCGCTATGCCCCCAACGCCAAGGATCTGGCGTCGCGCGACGTGGTCAGCCGCTGCATGACCATCGAGATCCGCGAAGGCCGGGGCG
>JAJTHD010000071.1 GCA_021297925.1 Lysobacteraceae bacterium | reverse complement strand
TCCGTCCCCCTCACTTACCACGGCGCGGCCACGCCAAGGGCGGCCTCCAAAAGCTGCTTCTCGCTCACGTTCCCTCAGACAACGGTCCCAGACTCCGGTCGATTCTGGCCGCCACCCACTCGAAATTCAGAAGAGGCTCAATTAGGCCATTTTCCAGGCCAAGACCAGCAGCACGCCGGCGAGGGCCGCCAGCGGCACGTAGCCCATCGAGGGCGCGGCGACCAGCATGAAGGCGAGCACGAAGGCGGCGTGCAGCATGCCCGCCACCGGGCTGCGCGCGCCGGCGCGGATGTTGGTCGCGGTGCGCGCGATCGCACCGGTCGCCGGCAGGCCGCCGACCAGCGCGCTGGCGCAGTTGGCCACGCCTTGGCCAGAGCGTTGCCCCGGAAGCGGCACAGCAAAGGTTTCGGTGATCGAGCGCGCGTGCCACGGTGGTCATCCAGCAGCAGCCATCCAAACGCCGGTGCGGCCTCTTGACCGATGACGCGCGGTCCCTCTGCGTTGTCCACCCATCCGTTCCGCATTGCGCAGTCGGTGCCAACGGAATTCCGGGCGCACGTGCCGGGGAGGGTCCCGCCGGTGCCTCGGCGCGGCGATCTTGGCTGCAGATTTGCACGATCGCCGTCGCGCCGGGCGGCGGACGCGCTCCGCCGTCAGATTCCCCTTGGAACCTGACATCGATTACAGCGCAGATTCTGCGCCGGAGCCTCGAAGGTCAATGCGCTGCGCGTATTGCATGGCCGGCCACTGGCATTCGACGGGTCGCAGGGCCGCTGCGGTGAGCGCGAGTGGCACAACGTTTGCAGGATCAACATTGACGTGGCAAGGTCCGGATGACGCCGGGCACGTCATCAACACCGGAAGGCTTGCCGCACCGGGCTGCGCCTGTCTTCATACTTGGGCCGCGGCTGAAACCCGCCGCATCATCCCAAGCTGACGGAGATACGACATGCGCATGGGCGATCTAGTCTCCTTTCTCACTGGCCCCGCCGCCCGCCTGATGAACCGCCTCGCCATGCCAGGGAAGTTCTTGGTCATGGGGGCGGCCTTCCTGACCGGCATCGGCCTGCTGCTGTTTCTACTCGTGCCGCGCATCAACGCCGATCTCTCCTTTGTTCGGGACGAGATCAGGGGGGCGTATCTGATCGAACCGTACGGTAAGGCGGCTTCGGCGCTTGCGCGGCTCGGTGTCGCGCGTTACTCGGCCGCGAACGGCTCTGCGCAAGCAGCCGAAAACGTCGCCAGCCTGCAGGCCGAGTTCGAGCAGCATCTCGGCGGTGTGCGCGAATGGATGGGCCTGCACGCCGGCGAATGGCAGGTGCAGGACGAGTGGGAAGCGATCAATGCAGCCTGGACATCCCTGCGGGCAAGTACGGCACGCGATGCCGAAACCATCTCTGCCGAACAGGCCGCCGCCCACGCCAAGCTCGACGCGCTGATGGCGAGGGTCACCATCGACTCCAGCCTCGCTCTGGATCCCGCGCTGGACACCTATGGCCTGATGGATGCAAGCACGACGCGTCTGCCCATGATGACGACGGCAATCGCCGGTGCGCATGGCAACGTCTGGCATGCGATCGACCGCCGCGAGGTCAGCACCCAGGACCTGGTCGATGTCACGGGGGAGCTGAAAGTGGTTCAGGTTGGATTGGCACAGGCGGAGGGCATCCTGCTTTCAGCATACGAGGCGGACCCCTCGCTGCAGGCCAAGCTGGAGACGCAGATCGCCACGTCGCGGGATGCAAGCGATTCCTTCACCAACCAGCTCCGGGCGGGGGTTTCCGTTGGTGTCGCGCCGGCCCTCGATCGGGCCGCGCTCGACGCGACGGCTGCCGACGTCCTTTCGAAGGTGCAGGCCCTGCAGGCCGACAGCGGAAAGCTGCTGATCGACGCGCTGTTGATTCGCGAGGCGGGGCTCGTGCGGGCGCGGGCGCTGTCGCTTGGCGTGGTCGCTACCGTGCTGGTCGTCGCGCTGTATCTGTTCCTCGGCTTCAATCGCTCGCTGCGCAACAGCCTGCAGGGCCTTGCCAGTGCCGGCACGCGGCTTTCGGCCGGCGACTTCCCGGAGCGCATCGACCTGGGATCGCGTGACGAATTCCAGGGCATTGCGAACGAGTTGTCGAAAATCGGCGCCAGCCTGCGCCGTTTCGAAGCGGCCCAGCGGTCGATGAGCCATGCGCACGAGGCTGGCGATACGGACGCGCGGATGGATGCGCAGGCGCTTCCAGGGGCCTTCGGCGACCTTGCGCGCGCGGTGAATTCCTTGGCAGAGGGGCACATCCAGGTGCAGGAACGCATGGCGGCAGTTGCGACCGCGTACTCGCAGGGTGACCTGTCGGCGGTCATGGACCGTCTCCCCGGCAAGCGTGCCGCGATGACCGAGGCCATGGACTGCATTCGCACCAACCTCGGAGCGATCAACGAAGCCATTCTCGACCTCGCGAACGCGGCGGCCGACGGTGATTTTTCCCGGCGTGGCGACGTGACCCGCTTCCAGTTCTCGTTCGGCCAGATGGTCGACTCGCTCAATACGCTGATGTCGCGAGCCGAATCCGGCCTCACCGACGTCGGCGGCATGCTGGGGGCCCTGGCGGCCGGCGATCTGACCGCGAGGATGCCGGGCGAATACCGTGGCTTGTTCGGGCGGATGCGCGATGACGCGCATGCGACAGCCGAGCGTCTTGCTTCGATCGTAAGTGGAATCAAGGCGGCCGCCGAGTCGATCGACCTTGCGGCCAAGGAGATCGCGACGGGCAACCAGGATCTGTCGCAGCGCACCGAAGAGCAGGCGGCCAGCCTCGAGGAGACGGCGGCGTCGATGGAGGAACTGACCGCAACGGTCAAGACCAACGCCGAGAATGCCGGTCAGGCCAACCAGCTCGCCTCCGGCGCCCGCGACGTAGCGGTCAGCGGTGGCTCGATCGTGCGAGATGTGGTGTCGACGATGGGCGCGATCGCGGATTCTTCGCGGCGCATGGACGAGATCATCGGTGTCATCGACGGCATCGCGTTCCAGACCAATATCCTCGCCTTGAATGCGGCTGTCGAGGCCGCCCGAGCCGGTGAGCAGGGACGTGGTTTCGCGGTGGTCGCTTCGGAGGTGCGTGCGCTCGCGCAGCGATCGGCTGCTGCGGCGAAGGAGATCAAAGACCTTATCCGCGACAGCGGGGAACGCGTCTCGAGCGGCAACGCGCTGGCGGCCAAGGCGGGGGCGTCCATGGACGAAATCGTTTCGGCCGTTCGGCGCGTCAGTGACATCATCGGCGAGATCACGGCGGCATCGCGCGAGCAGTCTGCCGGGATCGAGCAGGTCAACGAGACGGTCACTCAGATGGACCAGACGACGCAGCAGAATGCAGCTCTGGTCGAGGAGGCGTCGGCTGCGGCGCGGTCGCTGGACGAGCAGGCAGGCGCGCTGGTGCGTTCGGTGTCGGTGTTTCGTACGAACGCCACCGCCACGGACGCCGGCGCGGCTTAGCGTGCGGCGTCGTCGCTGACCCGCCTTGTGGCGGTCAGCTGATCGGACCGCTCCCGCGCCTGCGATTCGCTTGGCGTGGTGGCCCGGGCGGCACGGCCGTCCGGGCCACGTCGGGTCCCGACGATTGCCTGCGGGCACCGTCCGGCCGACAAGCCTCGCGCAGGTTGTGGCTCAACAAGATCGATGGACCCGGACGCCATGACAAGCCGTGATTCGACTTCGATTCCGCCGTCGATGATGGCGAAGGCGGTCGTCGACAGGACCGCGTGGGCGGTCGCAGTCGTCGTGCTTTTCGCGGTGGTGGTCGCGGCGCCCTGGCTCTATCGACTGGGCGTGCAGGCGCTCGTCGACCGGCAATCCGACGTGCTTGGGGGCCGCGCACGGGGCGTCGCACTCAGCATCAGCGCGTTCGCGAGCAGTGAGTCCCAGCGTCTCGAGGCGATGCATGCCCGCTTGGCGTCACTCAGGAAGGTCTGAACAATCCGCCGAACCTTCGTGATTTCGCGGCAGGAACGCCGAAATCGTGTCAATCCGGTAGGAATTCCACGTTTTGCCGCGCCGCCAGACGGGTTTCCCCGTTCAGCGGACGCACTTACCCTGCCGCCTGCATCAAATGCCGGCGCGACATCCACAGGTTCGACAGCGTGAACTGCTGGTTTCGGCGTAGAACGCCGCTTCTGCTTCCGCCGGGGGAATGTAGCCGATCGGCCCGACTCAGAGACCTCGAAGCCACGCTCGGCACCACACGAGACTGAACCTCGAACCGTCCCGGGGTGCGTGAATCTGGATGTCGCTTTAATGCGTGAAACTGGGTGTCGCTTGACACCTGGGCCGTGCATCGCCCGCCGTCGCTCGAACCGGCCGGCGTGGCCGCCGCCCTGGCCTCCGGCGCCCTGGCCTCGGGGCTGGGCTACGTCGCGTGGTATGCCGTGGTGCCCACGCTCGGCGCCCTGCGCGCCTCGGCCCTGCAGCTCGCCGTGCCGGCGATCACGGCCGGCGCGGCCGTGCTGCTGCTGGACGAACCCCTGTCCCTACGCCTGCTCGCAGGCGGTGCGCTCGTGCTCGGCGGGCTGGCGGCCGTGCTGCGCGGCCGGGTGGCCGGCACGGCCCCCGCCGGGCGATGATCGGCGGGCCGAGCCCGGAGACGACGATGAACCCGTGGATCTTCCGCATCGCCGGCGTCCTGCTGGTCGCCGCCGGTGCCTACGGCCTCGCCGAAGGCGAGGTGCGCTACACCAAGGAGAGCCGCGAGCTGAAGCTCGGCCCGGTCGAACTGGCCTTGCGCGAGCAGGAACGCATCGAGATCCCGGCCTGGGCCGGCTATGGCGCCGTGGGCGTCGGGGTCCTGCTGCTGCTCGCGGCCGGCGGCCGCAAGCGCTGAGGCCGAGGGCATCGCGATGAGCGACACCGACCTGCCGCCGCTACCCGAGACGCCGACCGGCTTCTACCGCCACTACAAGGGTGGCGAGTACGAAGTGCTGGGCGGCGTGCGCCACAGCGAGACGCTCGAACCCCTCGTGCTGTATCGCGCGCTGTACGGCGAACGCGGCCTGTGGGTGCGGCCGCACGCGATGTTCTTCTCCGAGGTCGTCGTCGACGGCGCGGCGCGGCCGCGCTTCGCGCGCGTGGCGCCCGACCGGCCGCCGGAGCCCTGAGCCGGGCACGTGGCGGCGGCGTCAGTCCGCGCCGTCCTCGCGCTCGATCCCGAACTTGCGCAGTTTCTCGACCAGCGTCGTGCGCCGCAGGCGCAGCAGGGTCGCGGCATGGGCCACCACGCCACCGGCACGCTCGAGGGCCTGGCGGATCAGGCGCTCTTCGATCGCGGCGACGTGCTCCTTGAGGTCGAGGCCGTCCTCGGGCAAGTCGTCCAGCGCCGGGGTGGCCACCGGCCCGAACAGCGCGGCGCGTTCGGCGGCGAGGGTCGCGGCCTCGTGGTCCTCGGCCGCGGCGGGTTGCGGCGCGATGGGCGACGGTGGCTCGACGGGGGCCGCGGTGGCGGGCGCGGTCGACAGCGCCGGGGTCGGGGCGACGGGCGGGGCGGCCGGCGTATCGACGGCGACACCGGCGCGGTAGCGCTGCGGCAGATCGGACGCAAGCACGGTCTGGCCGGGATGCAGCACGGCGAGGCGCTCGACGAGGTTGTGCAGCTCGCGCACGTTGCCCGGCCAGCGGTAGGCCGCGAGGGCCGCCAGCGCGTCGTCGGCAAAGCGCACGTCGCCGCGGCCGTCGGCCGCGAGGCGCTGGGCGATGCCGGCCACGAGCTCGGGCAGGTCGTCGATGCGCTCGCGCAGCGCCGGCATCTCGATCGGGAAGACGTTGAGCCGGTAGTACAGGTCCTCGCGGAACCCGCCGCGCGCAATCTGGTCCTCGAGGTTGCGGTGGGTCGCGGCGACGACGCGCACGTTGCACTTGATCGTCTGCGTGCCGCCGACGCGCTCGAAGCAGCGCTCCTGCAGCACGCGCAGCAGCTTCACCTGCATGGGCAGCGGCATGTCGCCGATCTCGTCGAGCAGCAGCGTACCGCCCTCGGCCATCTCGAAGCGGCCCTTGCGCGCCGTGAGCGCGCCGGTGAAGGCGCCCTTCTCGTGGCCGAACAGCTCGCTCTCGAGCAGTTCGCCCGGCACGGCGCCGCAGTTCAGCGCGACGAAGGGGCCTTTCGCGCGCGAGGACGCGGCGTGGAGGGCGCGCGCGGCGACCTCCTTGCCGGTGCCGCTCTCGCCGAGGACCAGCACGGTGGTGTCGAAGGGCGCGACCTGCTCGATCATGCGGCGCAGGCGGCGCACCGGTTCGCTCATGCCCTCCGGGCCGACGCGCGGGCCGTCGCTGTCCTCGCCGCGGATTGCCTGAAGGCTGGCGCGGCGCAGCAGGGCCTCCAGCTGCGGATGGCGCGCGGGCCAATCGAGCGCCCAAGCCTGCTCCGGATGCACGCCGAGCTGGTCGACGAGGCCGTGCAGCGCCGGCAGGACCAGCAGCGGCGGATGGATCGCCGACTTCGACAGCCAGCCGCCGAAGCGGCGGAAGTCCTCCAGGTCCTCCACGCCACCCACCACGATCGCCAGCCAGTCGCGCGGCTTCACGCGCGAGAGATCGAGCTCGTCGATCGCGCCGACGCGCTTCGGCGTGAAGTCGAGGAAATCCAGCAGCGCGGCGATCCGCTCGGCGCGGGCGTCGTCGGACTCGACGACGAGGATGCGCGACTCGCTCATGCGCCGTCCCGGCCCCGGCCGATGCGCGCCTCGAGCAGCGGCAGCAGGTCGGCGACGTAGTTGAGCTTGCTGATGAAGGCATCGGCGCCGGCACGCTGGGCGTGCTCGCGATGCTCGGCGTCGTCGAAGTGCGAGGCGATGACCACGAAGGGCGGTTCGTCCTGCGCCTTGATCAGGCGCGTCGCCTGCAGGCCACCCATCTCCGGCATGGCGAGGTCGAGCACCACCACGTCGGGCTTGAGCTCGTCGGCCAGGGCCACCGCCTCGAGGCCATTGGCGGCACGGCCGACGACGCGCACGGCCGGGATGCGCCGCAGGTGGCGCTCGGCGGCGTTGAGGAAGGCCTCGTGGTCGTCGGCGATGAGCAGGGTGAGCGGACGCATGTTCGGATCCGGGCGGCGGGACGGCACGTGGCGGCCGGGCCCTGGCGGTCAGGCGGCGCGGGCGGCGTGGCCGCGCTGCCGGGCCGGCGGGATGTTCAGCTGCTCACGATACTTGGCGACGGTGCGGCGGGCCACCTGCACGCCGCGGCGGGCGAGCAGGGCCACCAGCACGTCGTCGGCCAGCGGGGCGTCCGGCAGCTCGGCGTCGATCAGCTTCTTCACGAGCGCCTTCACGGCCGCGCCGGCGATGGCGCTGCCCTCGAGGCGGACGCCGAAGAAGCGCTTCAGCTCGAACAGGCCGCGCGGGGTCTGCAGGTACTTGCCGGTGGTGATGCGCGAGACGGTGCTCTCATGCACGCCGACGTCGGCGGCGATGTCCTTCAACGTCAGCGGGAGCATGGCCTCCTCGCCGCGCTCGAGGAAGGCCGGCTGGCGGGCGACGATGGCGCGGGCCACCTTGATCAGGGTCTCGTGGCGCTGGGCGATGCCGCGGGCCAGCCAGCGGGCCTCGTTCATCAGAGCCTTGAGCTGGCCGACGCCCGGGTGGTCGCCGGCTTCGGCCAGCGCGCTCTCGTACTCGGTGGCGACGCGGACGCGCGGCGCCGCCTGCGGGTTCAGCGCCACCTGCCAGCGGCCGTCGGCGCGCCAGGCGACGACGTCGGGCAGCACGTGGACCGCCTCGTCGGCCAGCAGCGGCTCGCCGGGCTTGGGGTTCAGCGACTGGATCAGCCGCGCGGCGACGCGCAGGGCCTCCATCGGCGCCGCGTGGGCGGCGGCCAGCGCCGGCCAGTCGCGCTTGGCGACGAGGTCGAGGCTGCGGTCGATCATGGCGCGGGCCAGCGCCACGCCGGGGTCGCGGGTCGGCAGGTCGTGGATCTGGGCCAGCAGGCACTCGCGCAGGTCGGCCGCGGCGAGGCCGGCCGGGGCGCCGTGCAGCAGGCGCTGGCGGATCGCCTCGGCGCGGCCCTTGCGCAGGCCCAGCGCGGCGGTGATCTCGGCATCCAGCGCGTCGCGGTCACCGGCGAGGTAGCCGGCGTCGGTGGTGCGCTCCAGCCACGCGGCGGCAATGGCGAGATCGGCCGGCTTGAGCTCCATGGCCAGCCCCTCGAGCACGCGCAGCGCCGGGTCGGCGCTGACCGGGTTGGCGATGCGCGACAGCCGGTCCTCGCCTTCCTCGGGGTCGAAGCCCGTGCTGCGGGTGCCGATCGCGCCGCCGAACTCGGGCAGCTCGTCGAAGGCGGCCGCCTCCTGCGCGGCGCGGGCCTCCGGGGCCTGCTCCGGCATCGGCAGCGGGGCCTCCTCCTCGCGCTCCAGCATCGGGTTCTGGGCCAGCGCCTCGGCCAGTTCCTGTTCCAGCTCGAGGCCGGTCAGGCCGAGCAGGCGGATCGACTGCAGGACCTGGGCGTTGAGGCCCTGCGACTGGGTCTGGGTGGCGGCGAGGCGGTTCTTCATGGCGGCACTTCCGAGGAGGTGCCGAAGCGGAATGCAAGGAGCGTGCCAACGGGGGGTGGCGGGAATCCGGCGGGCAGGCCCTTCGTGGCGCCCGGACGCTCATCGCGGCAGGACTCGCCCGCTATTTCGACACCGTCGCGCCCCGCTGCACCCGGGAGGTGGAGAAGATCTCCCTGTTCTCGAGCCGCAGGCGCCACTTCGACAGCGGCTGCTCACCGAGGGAAATCATGCTCGAAGGATCGACCACGGGCTGGATCTGGATGTCGTACATCACCCGGGGCACGCTGGACTCATGGCGAGTCGAGCCGTGCCAGATGGCCGAGTGCATCAGCAGGCAATCGCCGGGGCCCAGCTCGGGCGTGAACCGGTAAAGCGGGCTCGTCAGGTCGCCATGGATCGCACCCGCATCGCCGAGGTAACCGAGGTGGTGGGTGCCGGGGTAGACGAACAGGCCGCCGTTCTGCGCCCCGCAAGGGGTGAGCGCCAGGAAGGCCGAGTAGCGGTCGAAGAAGCCAAGGCAGTACGGGCTGTCCTGATGGACGAACACGGGCTCACGGTTGTTCTCGTCCTTGCGGACCACGCGGATGTTGTGCAGGCCCGCGCCGCGCTCGAAGATCTGCGCCGCCAGGGCGGCGAACTCGGGCTCGAAAAGCACTTTCGCCAAGGGGGTGTCGAGCTCGAAGGACACTTCGGTGAGGTGATTCTGGCGGGCCTTCGCAGAGCCCTCCGTCAGGGCCGCCTCATAGGCCTGCAGGTAGTACGCCGCCCGCTGCGCCGGCAGCAGGCCTCGTACGACGAACACCCCGGCTCGGGCGAGGATTTCCAGCGAGAGCTGGCTACCCTCCAGTTGGCCCGGCTGGGAAAAGAACGCCAGTTCCTCGCGAGGGAATTCAAAGAACTTCATGAACGACCCTTCTGCGCGTCGGCACTGGCGGGCGCCGCGGTGGCGCGACCGTAGTACGGCTGGTCGTCGAAGCTGCGGCGCCGCGTGTCAAAGCCAAACTGCAGCGAAATCCGATCCGTGGTCGATGTGGCATCGGGGTTGCTGATGACGCCGTGCAAGGACGTCCGGGCATGGAAGCACACGAGGCGCCCGGGGCTCGGGTCGATCCGGACGGGAACCCTGGCGTCCTTCTCGTACTGCCAAGCCGACTCGCCCAGCGCAGGATCGGTACGGATCTTGGGGTGGATGCACAGCGGCAAGTCCGGACTGTCCGTCAGGTACAGGACCGCCGTGTATTCATTGCGATCGAAGTGGTAGCGGAAGGAATGCCCCTGATCCCGGCGAAGGTAATTGGCCGAGATGGCAACGGGGAGGTCGTCCAGCATGAGCAGATGGGCAATGCCGGCCGCCAAGTGCGCGTGGACCTCCCGGTAGAGCTGCTCGATCTCCGGGAGCTCGGCGATCAGCACTTGGCCGTTGCGGGTCTTGATGTGCACACCGTCGTTGTCGACGGTGATGCAGTCCTTTTCCATGGCGGCTCTCAGCTTCCGTGCCAGCGCCGCGCAATGGTCGGCTGGCAGCAGATCGTCGAAGACTTCATAGCCCCGATCGAAGAACTGTTCGCTGAGCTGGAAACCCTTCAGTGCACCCATGGCAACCTCGCGTCCTCGCACCCGCTCAATCGACTTTCTGGAAGGTCATCTCGCGCGGATCTGACTCGACCAGGCTCTCGCCGACGCGCTTGACGATCACGCCGTATTCCAGCGGGAACAAGTTGCGGTCGGGCGTGTCCAGCTTGCGGAACAGCACGATTTCGAAATCGCGCAGCAGCACCTTCAGGCCGAATTCGGTGAAGCGCCAGCAGTCCGGCACCGGGCCGTGGATGCGGCAGTTCAAGGGCGTGGTGATGAGGACATAGCCGCCCACCTTGACGATGCGCTTGAGCTCGCGGACGGCCGCGAAAGGCTCCACGACATGCTCAAGGACTTCGGTGCACAGCAGGGCATCGAAGTGGCCATCCGGGATGTGCGCGTTGTGCCGGGTGATGTCGGCCACGATGTCCGGGCCGGTGTCGGGCGTGATGTCCAAGGTGACCAGCTTGCGGCCCTGCAACTCAGGAATGTTCTTGCCTTGGTTGCCGATATCGCAGATCACATCATCCGGCTGCAGGTAGCGGTGGATGAACTCCCGCCGCGTTTCGTTGATGAAGGCCCTGGAGACCGGGAAACAGATGTTGTCGAACTCTGAAGGCAAGGTCATCTCTGGATTCCAATAGTCTCAAGCGGGGGACGGCCCGCCGATCATTGTGGCGATTTTCCTGACCTGCGCTTCCAACAGCGCCGGATGCACCGGGTTTCCGATGACCTGGGGCGCCACCACGGTCACCACCGGCAACTTCGATCGACAGCATGGGAATTTCAAGCAACCTTTCTGGACGTCTGTCGTGTCGCTGGTGATCGTGCAAGCGCTGTGCCAGACCCAGGTCGATGCCGCGTGCGTGGGATTTCGCCTTCGCGGGGCCGCACAGCGGCAAGGTGCTCGGCCCTTCTCCTGCGTTCCCTGTTCGCACCCGGTGGGCTAGTCTTCGCGAGGATCTCTTTGGGTCCCGGAATCCCGGTGGCGACATGAACATCCTGCTCTCCTGCATCGGAAAACGCGGGTACATCGCGGACTACTTCCGCGACGCCCTGCCACCGGGCAGCCGTATCGTCGGCACCAGCAATACCCCGTGGACACCCGGCTTTTCCCGCTGCGACCACACCGCTCTTCTTCCCCCGATCGCGTCGGACGAGTACCTGCCGCAATTGATCGAAACCTGCGTGCACTACGAGGTGGGCGGGCTTCTCTCGCTCTTCGATCCCGACGTCTGCCGGCTGGCGCCCCATCGAGCGACGCTTCGCGAGCATGGCGTCACGGCGGTGCTGCCCGAGGCACGAGCGGCCACGGTCGCCTTCGACAAACTCGAGGCCTTCCACGTGTTCTCCGGGCTTGGCATCGCGACACCGAGGACCGTCTCACGCCTCGAGGACGCCCATGCCGGCCTCGACGCGGGCGTGCTCGCGTTTCCCCTCGTGGTCAAGCCGCGCTTCGGCTTTGGCAGCG
>JAJTHD010000197.1 GCA_021297925.1 Lysobacteraceae bacterium | reverse complement strand
TGCGACGGGTCGCCGTCGTAGAGCGCCATCAGCAGCATCGGCAGGAACCACGCGAGGATCGCGGCGAAGAACATCGCAACGCCCGCGCCCCAGCGCCCGCCGTTGCCACCGCCCAGCGGCGCGATGCCGCTCCAGCCCTTCCAGCGCATCAGCGCGAAGGGCAGCAGCGCGAACAGCGGCAGGAAGCCCACGCCCTTGGTCCACACCCCGAGCCCGGCGGCGAAACAGCCGGCGTAGAACCAGCGCCACGCCGGCCCGAGCAGCAGGTGGCGCAGGATCCCGTAGAGCGCCAGCG
The DNA here is from genome assembly GCA_021297925.1 of Lysobacteraceae bacterium. GTDB lineage: Bacteria > Pseudomonadota > Gammaproteobacteria > Xanthomonadales > Xanthomonadaceae > Silanimonas. Next base: position 6,707 of record JAJTHD010000197.1, on the reverse strand, counting down.
TGGTGAGGCCCACGAGCACCGGGTCGATCTGCGCGCGCTTGGCCTGGTAGACGAAGGCGGGCACCACCAGCACCGCCGCCGCGGCCCAGAGCCCGGCGCGCGGCGTCCACAGTCGGCGGGCGAGGTCCCAGGTCAGCCACAGCGTGCCCATCGAGGCGAGCAGCGAGGGCAGCAGGAAGCTCCAGCGCACGCTGCCGACCGCGAGGTAGGCGAGGCCGAGCAGCCACATGAACAGCGGCGGCTTGTCCGGGTAGAGCTCGTGGCCGCGACGGGGGAACCACCAGTCGCCGCTGTCGACCATCTGCTGGGCGACCAGCACGAAGCGTGGCTCATCCGCCGGCCACGGGTCGCGCAGGCCGAAGCCGGCACCGATCACCAGCAGGGCGATCGCGAAGAACCACCACGCTTCGCGGCGATCATTCGGGGACAGCGGATGCGGGGCGTCGGTCATGGGCGGGCTCCGCGCTCAGGCGCGCTCGATCAGGGCGTAAAAGAAACCATCCCCGCCGTCGTCGCCGGGCAAACGCTGGCGGCCGTGGCCGGTGTCCAGTCCGAAGCGCGCCTCCAGCGGCACGAGGCGCGCCGCCGGCGTTCGGGCGAGGAAGGCCGCGACCTGTGCATCGTTCTCCTCGCGCAGCACCGAGCAGGTCGCGTAGAGCAGCCGGCCACCGGGCCGCAGCAGCGGGAACAGGGCATCGAGCAGGCGCCCCTGCGTCGCCGCGAGCGGGCCGATGTCGGTCTCGCGGCGGTGCGACTTGATGTCGGGCTGGCGGCGCAGGATCCCGGTCGCCGAACACGGCGAGTCAACGAGGATCGCGTCGAAGGGGCTGCCGTCGTGCCAGGCGGGCACGTTGGCGGCGTCGGCCACCCTCGCCTCGAAATGCGCGCCGGAGGGCTGCGCCCAGGCAACGAGGCTGCGCACGCGCTCGAGGCGTCGCGCATCGACGTCGAGCGCGAGCACCTCGCCCGCCGCGCCCACCGCCGCCAGCAGGCCGAGGGTCTTCCCGCCGGGCGCCGCACAGGCGTCGAGCACGCGCGCACCGGGCGCCGGCGCAAGCGCTTCCACCGCAAGCTGCGCGGCGAGGTCCTGCACGTGGAAGGCGCCCTCGTCGTAGCCGGGCAATAGCGCAGGGTTGGCGCGCTCGAGCAGGCGGAGGCTGTCGGCGGCCACGCCGGGTTCGCTAGCGACCCCGGCATCGGCCCAGCGCCTCGCCAGCGCCTCGCGGGGCACCCGCGGCGCGTTGGCGCGCAGCCACACCGGGGCCTCGGCGTTGTTGGCCGCGAGGATCGCTTCGACGCGGCCCGGCCAATCCACCTCGAGGCGCGCGAGCAGCCAATCGGGGTGGCTGGTCTGGATCGCAGGCGAGGTCGACACCGGCCACGCCCCTCGCGTGGCCTTGCGCAGCACGGCGTTGAACAGACCCGCCAAGCCCTCGCGGCCCAACAACTTCACCGCGTCCACGGTCGCGCCGACGGCGGCGTGCGGCGCCAGTCCCAAGGCGTCCAGCTGGGACAGTCCGACCAGCAACAGCCGCGCCACGACGCGGTCCTTCGCCGAAACGACCGGCAGGGGCCGGGACAGCCACCGCGACAGCACAAAGGCATAGCGGCGCTCATGGCGCAGGGCCGCGAAAACGATCGCTTCGATCAGGCCGCGATCGCGCGGGTCGTTCCAGCGCGGCAACACCTCGGCGAGTACCGTTTTCAGCGAGCGCCCGTCATCGAGCACCGCGACGAGCACTCGCGCCGCTTCTGCGCGCAGGGCGGCGCCGGCGCGCGTCGGGGCCGGCGCCGCCGGATGCGCCCGCCCATCGGCGCTCATGCTGTCCTCAACTGCGGGCGGGCATTGAGGAAATCGGCGGCACCGACCGGCTTCCCGCCCTCGCGCTGCACCACGGTGAGGCGCAGCGCGCCCTCGCCGCAGGCCACGGTCAGGCCTTCCCTCGTCGCGGCGACCAGCGTTCCCGGGGGATGGCGCGCCACGTCGAGCACGCGCGCCGCTGACGCCGACAGCGGCACGGCCCCATGCACCCGCAGGCGCTCGCCGACGAGCTCGCATTCGGCGACCGGCCACGGATGGAAGGCGCGCACCTTGCGCGCCAGCACGACGGCCGGCTGCGCCCAGTCGAGGCGCGCCTCGGCTTTTTCGAGCTTGTGCGCGTAGGTCGCGCCTTCGTCGGGCTGCTTCGTGGCCACCGGCACCATGCCGGCGCGCAGCAGCTTCAGGCCGTCGCCCAGCACTTCCGCACCAAGCGCCGAGAGGCGGTCGTGCAGCGTGCCGCCGGTGTCGGTGTCGGTGATCGGCGTGGTCAGACGAAGCATCAGCGGCCCGGTGTCGAGGCCCTTTTCCATCCGCATCAGATCGACGCCGGTTTCGGCATCCCCCGCCTCGATCGCACGCTGGATCGGCGCGGCGCCACGCCAGCGAGGCAGCAACGAGGCGTGCACGTTCCAGCAGCCGTGGGTGGGGATGTCGAGCACGGCCTGCGGCAGGATCAGCCCATAGGCCACCACCACCATCAGATCGGGCTTCAATCTGCTCAGCTGCGCCTGTGCCTCCGCATCGCGCAGCGTGGCCGGCTGGAACACCTCGATGCCCAGCTGCTTCGCGCGCTGCTTCACCGGGGACTCGGCCAGCGCGCGCCCACGGCCGGCGGGGCGATCGGGCTGGGTGTACACCGCCACGACCTCGCCGCGCGCGGCGGCGGCATCGAGGCAAGGCACGCTGAATTCCGGCGTGCCCGCGAAGACGATCCGCAGCGCCATCAGCCCTCGGCCTTGGCCAGCTTGGCGAGCTTCTTCATCGCCATCTCGCGCTTCAGCGGCGTGAGGTAATCGACGAACACCTTGCCGTCGAGGTGGTCCATCTCGTGCTGCACGCAGACGGCCTCGAGGCCGCTGCAGGTGAACTCGTAGGGCTCGCCGTCGCGGCCCAGGGCGCGGACGGTCACCGTCTCCGCGCGCTTCACCTCGGCGAACACGGTCGGCACCGAGAGGCAGCCTTCCTTGCAGTTCTGCACGCCGCTGGAGGCGACGATCTCCGGGTTGATCAGCACCTTCTTGTTCGACTTGTCGTCCGAAACGTCCATGACGATCAGGCGGATGTGCTGGTCGACCTGGGTGGCGGCGAGGCCGATGCCCGGCTCGTCGTACATGGTCTGGAACATGTCGTCGATCAGCGCCCGCAGGGCGTCGTCGACCTGCTCGACCGGCTTGGCGACGGTGCGGAGGCGGGGATCGGGGAAGCGGAGGATGGGCAGCAGGGCCATGGCGCAAGGCAGGACGGGGCGGGCCGGACCCGCGGGCAGCACAGTGTAGCCAGCGGCGCGCGATGGGGCCCTGCACGCGGGGGCACGGGCAGAGGGGCGGCACCCCCGTCCGGCGCGCCCGGCTTGCATGGCCGCGAAGGTTCTGGTCTATAGTGACAAGTGTTAACGTCGCGGAAAATCAGGGGGATAGCCGCCATGCTTCAACGGCTTCATGCAGTCGCCGCCGCTGCGCTGCTGACGGTGGCGACCTACGCTGCCGCCGCGGAATTGCGCGAGGGTCATCCGACGTCCTACACGGTCCAGCGTGGCGACACGCTGTGGAGCATCGCCGCCAAGTTCCTCGACAAACCTTGGCGGTGGCCGGAGATCTGGCAGGCCAATCCGCAGATCGAGAACCCGCACCGCCTGTTCCCGGGCGACGTGATCAGCCTCGCCTACCTCGACGGGTCCGGCGGACAGCGGCCGGTCCTGACCACCACGCCGGCCGCGGCCCGCGGCGGCGATGCGATCACGACGGTGCCGCTCGCCGACATCGAGGCCTTCCTCGAGGACCGCATGGTGGTCGAGGATATCGACGACCTGCCGCATGTCGTCGCTCTGGAAGGCGATCGCCTGCGCGCCTCGGAAGGGCAGATCGCCTACATCCGCGGCCTGTCCGGCGTGTCGGTGGGCGACACCATCCGCCTGGTCCGCCCGGCCTTCGTGTTCCGCCTGCCGGCCGCGAACCGCCGCAACAACATCATTCCCGACTCGCTCGACCACCGCGGCGACACCACCTACCGCGACTGGCCGAACACCTGGGGCTCGGTCGCCTCGCGCGAGGGCGAGACGCTGGGCATCGAGCTGACCCGCCAGGCCCTCGCGCGCGTGACGCAGGTCCAGGGCGACGTGACCCTCGCGCTCCTCGTCGAGGGCCCGGGCGACGTCCGTGCCGGCGACCGCGCGCTCGCCGGCGGCATGCCGCCCTACGACGCGACCTTCCTGCCGCGGCCGGCCGCCAGCATCCCCGAGCACGCCCGCGTGCTTGCCGTGGCCGACACCAGTCTCGCCGCCGGTCCGAACTCGGTCGTGGCCCTCTCGGTCGGCAGTCGCGACGGCGTCAGGAACGGCACCGTGTTCTCGGCGTGGCGCCCTGGCACGAACACCCCGGACGACGCCGCGAACCGGAACTGGGTGGCCGCGCAGGTCGACAAGGTGCAGCTGCCCGACGAGTTCAGCGGCCGCGTGATGGTGTTCCGCACCTTCGACCGTGTGAGCTACGCCCTGGTGATGGACGCGATCCGGCCGGTGCAGGTCGACGATCGCCTCAAGGAGCCCGACGCGACGCAATAGGACGCGGCGCAGCGACAAGCACCGACATCGGGGCGCCTTCGGGCGCCCCGATGCTTTCCGGCATGGACACCGACTCCGCCCTCCTCCGCCTCCACCATGCCGCCGGCGGCGCCGGCTGGCTGCGCCGCCTGCTCGACGCTTGCACCCATGCCGGGGACGAGGCCCCGATCGCCGCCCTCGGGGCCGACGACGCGGCCTGGACGGCGGCCGGCGCACCGCCGCCCGCCCGGGCCGCCACGTCGGGCGAGGACGCACGACGGGCCGCGGAGGCGGCCCTCCGTTGGCGGGAGGGTGGGGCGCATCGCCATCTGGTCGGCTGGGGCAGCGCCCTGTACCCCAGCCAGCTGGCCGGCGCCCCGCAGCCGCCGACGCTGCTCTTCGTCGAAGGGCGCGTCGAGCGCCTGTGGTGGCCGCAGATCGCCGTTGTGGGCAGCCGCGCCCCGACGCCGGCCGGCCGCGAGCGGGCCGCGCGCTGGGCCCGGGCCTTCGGCGAGGCGGGCTACGTGGTCACCAGCGGCCTCGCCGCCGGGATCGACACCGCCGCGCACGGCGCCTGCCTCGAGGCCCCCGGCAGCGTCGCGGTCATGGGGACCGGGCCGGACCAGTGCTATCCCGCCATCAACAGCGCCTTGAAGACCGCCCTCGCCCGGGAAGGCTGCCTGGTCACGGAGCATCCCCCCGGGACCCCGCCGCTGGCCGCGCACTTCCCGGCACGGAACCGCGTCATCGCCGGCCTGGCCCTCGCCACGGTCGTCATCGAGGCCGCCCAGCGCTCGGGGGCCCTCATCACGGCACGGCTGGCCGCAGAGGCGGGCCGGGAGGTCGCCGCCCTGCCCGGGGCGCCGGAGAACCCCAAGGCCCGAGGCTGCCATCGGCTGATCCGGGACGGGGCCCTTCTGGCGGACGAGCCCGGCCAGATCCTCGACTTGCTGGGGGAGGTCGCCGGGCGGGCGGTCCCCGCCCTGCGCGAGCACCTCGGGGGCTCGGGACGCCAGATGCTGGACGGGGATGGCCCGCCGCAGGACCCCGGCGCCGTCGGCTGCCCGCCGGCCGACCCCCGTGCACGCCACGTTCTGGCCGCGCTGGGCAGCGAGGGCGCCGATCTGGATGAACTGTCGCTGCGGACCGGGTTGACGGGGTCGACCCTCGCCCCCATCCTGCTTGCCATGGAGCTGGAGGGCCGTCTCACGCAGCAGCATGGGGTGTACCACCCCTGCGGTTCCGCCCCTCCCACAGGCGCCGTCCCCCGGCGCAGGCGCACGGGCTGATGAAAGAATCGATCCTCGACGTCCTGCTCTACCTCTTCGAACACTATTTCAGTGACGAGTCCGACCTCGTCCGTGACCGCGACTCCCTCCAGGCCAGCCTGCTCGACGCCGGCTTCAGCCCCGCGGAGATCCACAAGGCCTTCGAATGGCTCGATGCGCTGGCCGCGCAGCGACCGGCCGCCGGGCACGTCCGCACCGACGCCCCCGTCCGGCTCTATACCGACGTGGAGTACGCCAAGCTCGACGCCGAGGGCGTCGGCTTCCTGATGTTCCTCGAGCAGAGCGCCGTGCTGTCGGCGGAGCAGCGCGAACTGGTCCTCGACCGGGCGATGGCGCTGGACCAGGAGGGCCTCGACCTCGACGACCTGAAGTGGGTCGTCCTGATGGTCCTGTTCAACCAGCCGGGCTCGGAAGCGGCCTATGCGTGGATGGAAAACCTGATGTTCGGGGACGCCCCCGCGCCGGCGCATTGACGCCGGCGACTTGACACCGCCGTCGCCGCGGTGCCCCTAATGAAAAAAGAGAAGGCCCGCCGCTTGGCGGGCTTTCGCCCCTTCGCGCGGCACCCGCGCGCGGCCCTCACGGTAAACCGGACATGGCCAAGAACCTCCTCATCGTCGAATCGCCCGCCAAGGCGAAAACCATCAACAAGTACCTGGGCAAGGACTTCCAGGTGCTGGCCAGCTACGGCCACGTGCGCGACCTCGTGCCCAAGGAGGGCGCGGTCGATCCCGAGCGCGGCTTCGCCATGCGCTACGAGCTGATCGACAAGAACGAGAAGCACGTCGACGCGATCACCAAGGCCGCCAAGGACGCCACCTCCATCTACCTCGCGACC
>JAJTHD010000094.1 GCA_021297925.1 Lysobacteraceae bacterium | reverse complement strand
GGCACGCGTCCGCGCGGCGCGGGCCGGCGGCGGGGTCGGACGGCGGGGCGGGGTGCGGGGCACGTGGGGCTCGTCGCAGGGAAAGCGAGGATTGGAAACGAGGCCAGCAGGACGCGCAAGCGCGTCAGGGGGCATCGGCCTGTGCGCGGGGCAGTACGGCCTCGGGGCCGAAGACGCAGGCGAAGCGGCTGCCGCGCCCCACCTCGGAGCTGATCTCGAGGTGCGCCCCGTGGAGGTTGAGCACGTGCTTGACGATCGACAGTCCCAGTCCGGTGCCGCCGGTTTCCCGGGCGCGGCTCGTGGAGACGCGATAGAAGCGCTCCGTCAGGCGGGGCAGGTGCTGGGCCGGGATGCCATAGCCGGTGTCCCGGACGGCGAGGGTCGCGCCCCCGTCGGTCGAGCGCTCGAAGGCCACGTCAATGCTGCCGTCGACGGGCGTGTACCGGACGGCATTGCTGACGAGGTTGGAGAAGGCGCTGTGCAGCTCGCGGGTGTTGCCGGCAAGGTCGATGCCGGCGCGATCCACCACCCGGATCCGATGGCGGCCGCCCGACAGCGCCTCCGCCTCGCGGGCCAGCGTGACGAGCAGCGGCGCCATCGCGACGGGCTCGCGGGCGTCGAGGGACTCCTGCGCTTCCAGCCGTGACAGCGTCAGCAGGTCCTCGACCAGCTGCGACATGCGCTGCGACTGTCGGCGCATCTCGCCCAACATCCGGGCCAGTTCCGGGTAGTCCTCGTCGTCGATGATGTCGAGGTAGCCGTGGATGACGGTCAGCGGGGTACGCAGCTCGTGGGACACGTTGGCCACGAAGTCGCGTCGAAGCTGTTCGAGGCGGAGCAGCTTCGTCACGTCGCGAAGGACCATCAGCCACTGCGTCGCGGAGTACGGCACCAATCGCAGGCTGAGCCGCACGTTGGGATCCGTGGGGCAGGGCAGGTCCAGCAGGGGTTCGTCGACCTGGCCTTCCGCCATCCACTGGGCCACCCGCGGGTCCGGCAGCGCCTCGGGAACCCGCCCCTCCCGCCCCTGCGGCCCTAGGGCGAGGAGTCGCCGGGCCTGCCGGTTGGCCCAGTCGATCGTGCCGTCGTCACGGCGAACGAGCAGGACGGCGTCCGGCATCAGGCCGGCGGCGTGGCGGTAGCCGCGGACGAGGCCCAGCAGGCGCTTGACGCGCTGGCGGCCCTCGTCCTGGCGGCGGTGCAGCAGCATCTCGAGGTCGTCCCACAGGCCTCGACCGTCGATCTCCCGCAGGTGGCGACGACGGTACAGCTGGGCGAGCAGGCGGTGCAGCCGCCAGTAGTGCCAGCCGATGACGCCGAATGCCGTCAAGGCGAGGACGGCCCAGAGCCGGTCGAACAGGAATCCGAGGAAGGCGGTGCCGAGCAGGATGAGGCAAAGCCGCACCACCGACTGGCGCCAGGCGCGGAGCAGTGCGCGACCGACCGTCATCGCGCGGCCCCGTGGCTCATGGCGTTTCCGAGAAGCGGTAGCCCGAGCCCCGCACGGTCTGGACCATCCCATCGAGGCCGGACGGCTCGAGCGCCTTGCGAAGGCGGCGGATATGCACGTCGACGGTGCGCTCCTCCACGTACACGTTGCCGCCCCAGACGTGGTCGAGCAGCTGGGCGCGCGTGTACACGCGGTCCGCATGGGTCATGAAGAAGTGCAGCAGGCGGTACTCCGTCGGCCCGACGTGGATCGGCTCATCCCCGCCGTACACCCGGTGCGCGGCGCCGTCGATGCGGAGCCGGCCGACCTGCACGCTGCCGTCCGCCTCGTCCTCGCGCGAGCGGCGCATGACGGCCTTGATGCGGGCCAGCAGTTCGCGCGCCGAGAAGGGCTTCACGACGTAGTCGTCGACGCCGGACTCGAGGCCGGAGACCCGATCGTTCTCCTCGCCGCGTGCCGTCAGCATGATGATGGGGATGTCGCGGGTCAGGTCGTCCTTCCGCCAGCGCCGGGCCAGTTCGAGGCCGGAGGTGCCCGGCAGCATCCAGTCGAGCAGGATCAGGTCGGGCACGCGTTCGACGATGGCCGTCTGGGCCTCACGCGCATCGCCAGCATGGACGGGTTCGTACTCGCCCTTGCGCAGGGCGAAGGCGACCATGTCGCGGATGGCGGGTTCGTCGTCGACGATGAGGATGCGCTTCTGCACGGGTCGTCCAGCCGGGGTGGGATCGCCGCCCAGTAGATAAAACCATTATGACGACCGCATGACGCCTGAAACGCAAGCGTCACGTCGATGTCAGGACGCCGACCTCGAACCGGACTGCCGCGGGCGCCCCTGGTCCTCGGGGCGGAGCCCCATGCGCCGCATCTCGAGGACGACCGGCATCCACTCGGCCATCCGGGCTTCGACCCGCGCGCGCTGCACGTAGTCGACGTCGTCGCGCTGCTTCAGCGCGTCCAGCTGCTTGAGCGCGTCTTCCGCCCGCCCCGCGAGGAAGGCCGCCTCGGCATGGGCCTCGGCCGCGCGGTTCGCGTCGCCGGCGAGTTCGCTGGCCCGGGCAAACCGCTGCTGCAGCAGCAGGTCGTCGGTCGCCGAGGCAAGCAGCGGGCGCAGGACGGCCTGGGCGCGGCGTCCCGCCTCGGCGGTCCCGCGCTCGTTCAAGGCCTCGGCGTACGACAGGCTGACGGCGCGATGGTCTCGGTAGTCGACGAGCAGGGCCTCGTAACGGCGCGTCGCATCGTCCCAGCGTCCGGCTTCATGGGAGGCCTCGGCCGCACCCAGTCGCACCCAAAGATGATCCGGGTGGCGGGCGAGCAGTGCCTCGAACCGCGCCAGCGCGGCGGCACCCTTGCCGTCCCGCATGAGCGCCGTCGCGTGGCCGTAGCGGCGGGCGTCATCCCCTTCCTCGGCGGCGGACTCGTATTCGGCCACCGCGTCTCGCGGCGTCGCCGCGCTCAGCACGCGGAGCCGTTCTCGCGCCCACGCGTACGCCGGATCGCGCGCGCCGAGGTCGCCATCGGCTGGACGCAGTGGCAGCGGCAGCAGCAGGTGGCCGTCGTCCTCGGTCCGGACGAGCATCGGCGCCGGCTGTCGGGCGATCTTCTCCGCCCGGTCGCGGGCTTCGGCGATGCGGGTCGTCGTCACCGGGTGGGTGCGGAGATACTCCGGGGCTTGCCAGCCGCCCGAATTGCCGCGGGACGCGCGCGCGAGCCGACCGAAGAAATCGGCGATACCGGTGGGGTCGAATCCGGCGCGGGCGAGGGTCTCGATGCCGAGGCGATCGGCTTCGGACTCGTTGCTTCGGGTGTAGTCGATCTGCATCTGCAGCATGAGGGCCTGCGCCCCGACGACCGCCGCGCTCATCGCATCCCCGCTGTTCCGCGCGTTGGACTGCGAGGCAGCGGCCATGGCGCCAAGCATCGCCAGCATGACGGGCAGCTGGTTCTGCTGCGACTTCTCGGCCGAGCGCAGAACGTGCCGCTGGGTCACGTGGGCGACCTCGTGGGCGAGCACGCCGGCGACTTCGTCCTCGCGCTCGGCGGCGAGCACCAGCCCTGCATTCATGCCGACGAGCCCGCCCAGCGTCGCGAAGGCATTGATCCGCCGGTCGCGCATCATGAAAAACGTGTAGCCATGGTCGGGTTCGGCGCTGGCCGCGGCGACGCGGAAGCCGAGCCCCTGCAGCCAACCCTCCACCAGCGGGTCCTCGACCAAGGCGTCCTGGCGCCGCAGCTCGCGCAGGATCATCGCGCCGTAGCGGGCTTCCTCGGCCGGGGTGATCAGCGTTGCCGCCGAGGAGCCCATCTCCGGCAATGCGTCGCCGGCCGACTGCGCTCGGGCCGGCGGTGCCACGGCGACGCCGAGGGCGAACAGGGCGGCGGCAAGGCCGATGGACAGGGCGTGAGCGGCGAGTCGAGGCATGGCGGGAGGATGCCGAAGCGGACGGAGAGGGGGGTGAACCCGTCGTTAAGCCGTGGGGACTGCTGGAAATGACCTCCGGGTGCCCCCATAGTTCCGGGCCCTGCCGAACTGGAGTCCCCGATGCCCGCGCCCGACGTCGTGATGTACACGACCGCCGTCTGCCCCTACTGCGTGGCGGCCAAGAACTTCCTCAAGCAGAAGGGTGCGTCCTACCGGGAGGTCCGCGTCGACCTCGACGGGCAGGCCCGCGCCGAGATGCTGGAGCGTGCCAAGCGAACCTCCGTGCCGCAGATCTTCATCAACGGCACCCACGTCGGCGGTTTCGACGACATGGTGGCCCTCGACCGTGCCGGTGGCCTGGCGCCCCTTCTGGAGTCCGCCCCGTGAGTGACCGCGTCGCCGAATTCACCGCCTTCCGCAAGCGCATGAACGAGCGGATCCTCGGGCACGACAACCAGGTCGTGCGCCGGTTCTTCGCCCTCGACACCCAGACGTACAAGGAGGGTGCGCTCGACGTCAGGACCAAGGAGATGCTGGGCCTCGTCGCGTCGATGGTCCTGCGCTGCGATGACTGCATCGCCTACCACGTGGCGCAATGCAAGCAGGTCGGCGTCACCCGCGACGAGTTCTTCGAGGTGTTCTCGGTGGGCCTGGTCGTCGGCGGGTCGATCGTCATCCCGCACCTGCGCCGTGCCGTCGACTTCCTCGACCAGCTCGAAGCCGGCGAAGCCGCCGAGCCGCCCGCCCACGACGCGGTGCACGGTTGATCCCGCGACTTTCGTCGGTGGTCCGGCTGAACCAAGGCCCGGTTCCTTGACCGCCGTCAGGGGTTGGGCGCTGGTCGCTGCGGCATAATCCGCGCCGCCGCCCGCACTGGATCGGGCGAGAACAAGGAAAAGACATGTCTCAGACGATTGCGGTGATCCGCGGGGACGGCATCGGTCCCGAAATCATGGATGCCTCGCTGGGCGTGCTGGATGCGATGAACCTCGGCCTGAAGTACGAGTTCGTCGAAGCCGGCATGTCCGCGCTGGAGAAGACCGGCGAGCTGCTTCCCGCCGCCACTCTGGACGCGATCCGCAAGCACCGCATCGCCCTCAAGAGCCCGCTGACCACGCCGGTGGGCGAGGGCTTCACCTCGATCAACGTCGCGCTGCGCAAGACCTTCGACCTGTATGCCAACGTCCGTCCGGCGATCAGCTTTCCGGGCACCAAGGCGCGCTACGAGAACATCGACATCATCACGGTGCGCGAGAACACCGAGGGCGCCTACATCGGCGAGGGGCAGTCGGTGTCGCCGGACGGCGAGACCGCCCTGCTTACGCAAAAGGTCACCCGCAAGGGCTCGGAGCGCATCGTCCGCTACGCCTTCGACCTCGCGCGCCGCGTCGGCCGCAAGAAGGTCACGGTGGTGCACAAGGCGAACATCCTGAAGTCCACCTCGGGCCTGTTCCTCAAGGTCGCCCGCGAAGTCGCGCAGCAGTACCCCGACATCCAGTGCAACGAGATGATCGTGGACAACACCTGCATGCAGCTGGTGATGCGCCCGGAGCAGTTCGACGTCATCGTGACGACGAACCTTTTCGGCGACATCGTCTCCGACCTGTGCGCCGGCCTGGTGGGTGGCCTCGGCCTCGCCCCGGGCGCGAACATCGGCGAGCACGCGGCGATCTTCGAGGCGGTGCATGGCTCGGCGCCGGACATCGCGGGCAAGAACATCGCCAACCCCTGCGCGCTGCTGCTCGCCGCCGGCCAGATGCTCGACCACCTCGGCCACGTCGAGCAGGCCAACCGCCTGCGCCAGGCCATCCGCGACACGCTCACCGCGAAGGACGGCG
>JAJTHD010000010.1 GCA_021297925.1 Lysobacteraceae bacterium | reverse complement strand
TCGTCGATGCTGACCAGCAGGTCGCCCTCGCGCACCATCGCCCCCTCGCGGAAGTGCACCGCGGTGACCGTTCCCACGACGCGCGGACGGATCTCGGCATGGTCCACCGCCTCGATGCGGCCGGTGAACTCGTCCCACTGCGCGACCTCCCGGGTGACGACGGGGGCGACGCTGACTTCGGCGGGGGGCATCTCGAACGTGCCGCCTCCGCAGGCGACGAGGAGCAGGGCGAGGGGGCCGGCCAGGGCGGCCCGGACCCAGGGGGTCGGGCGCAGGGCGGGGCCGGGACGGGACGTGCGGGCCATGGGGTCAGGTCTCGGGGATCGGCGGGGAGGAGGGGGCGGCGGACCGATCGGGGTCCGCATCGGCGAAGGCGCGTACCTTCGCCTCGATCAGGGCCACCAGCCGGGGTCGGACCTCGGCGGGCATCGGGCTCACGTTGAACAGGTGGTTCCAGAACAGGCCGTCGGCGGCCAGCAGCAGCAGGTAGCGCTCGAGGTCGGCGTCGTCCCAGCCCCAATCGGCGAATTCCTCGGCGAGGTGGGTGCGGACGGGGTCGAGCAGCGGCGGGTCGACCATCGCGGCGCTGAGCATCCCGGCCACGAAGCGTTTGTGGGCGTCGTCGGCCTCCGCGAGGCTGCAGCGCACTTGGCCAAGCAGTCGCGCGGCGCGCGGGCAGGGCAGCCCGGCTTCCGAAGCCGCCGCGTCGGCCATCGCGTCCCACTGCGCCATGTCGGCCTCGATCAGGGCCTTCAGCAGGTCTTCCTTGGTGGGGAAGTGGTAGGTGATCCCGCCGCGTGTGACGCCGCTCTCCTCGGCGAGGGTGTCGAACGTGAGATGCCCCGCGCCGCGCATCTCGACGATGCGCCGGGCGGCGTCCAGGACTTTCTGTCGGGCTTTGGGTGGGCGGGCCATGGAGTTACTATACAGGACGTTCTGTGTAGTTATCAACCGGGGCGCCCTTAGGGCCGCGCGCCGGGCGGGGCGCCTTTGCGGGGGCAACTGGCGGCGCCGGCGGCCGGCCGCACGTGTCGCACGGGCTGGCGATATACTTGCGCGTCCAATTGGCTGTCTTTGCCGCCCAGGGGTTTCCGTGCGCAACCACGATCTCGTCTTCCTGAAGCACTTCTCGCAGGTCATCGCGGTGCTGTTCGGCATCATGGTCCTGCTCATCCTGCTGGGCCTGTACCTGAATTCGCGCAAGGTCCACGAGCCCAACCCGATCGCCGAGGCGCGGGTGGTCGAGCGCATCCAGCCGCTGGGCGGCGTCTACGCCGGCGAGACCGGCGCGGCCGCGGCCGCGGCCGCGGTCAAGGCCGCCGCGGAAGCCGCCGCCGCCGCCGGCCCGCCGTATGGCGGCACCTTGGACGGCGCGGTGATCTACCAGAACCTCTGCTCCGCCTGCCACGCCAACGGCGCTGGCGGCGCGCCCGCCCCAACCGCCGCCGCTTGGGCGCCGCGCTTGGCGCAGGGCCGCGACACGCTGGTGAAGCACGCGACGGAGGGCTTCCAGGGCGCTGCGGGCATCATGCCGGCGCGCGGCGGCAACGCCCGACTCACCGACGAGCAGGTCGCCGCCTCCGTCGACTACATGATCAAGAAGTACCAGTAAGCTCGCGCCATCCGTTCGCCACGACGCCGCCTCCGGGCGGCGTCGTCGTTTCCGGTCCGCGCGACCCGTGTCGCCATCCCCGCCGCCCCCGAACCGAATCTTCCGATGCCGATGACGTCCCGCCTCCGTTCCGCCGCGCTCGCCGTGGCGCTCGCCCTTCCGCTGCTCGTCGTTGGCTGCCGCACGGCGACGCCCGCGTCGTCCGCGACCCCGATCGGCGAGGTGCAGGGGCGCGGCGCGATGAGCCCGCTGCTCGACCGCGAGGTGGCGGTCGAGGGCATCGTGACGTTGGTGTTCCGCGACGGCCGCGGCGGTGTCTTCGTGCAGTCCCTCGTGCCCGATGCCGACGCCGCGACGGCGGACGGGGTGTTCGTGGTGCCGAAAGAGGGCGCCGCCGCGCCGGCCCCCGGCACGCGCGTCCTGGTCCGTGGCCGCGTGGCCGAGCTGGGCGATGGCCCGGGCCTGACCGCCGTGGTCGATGCCGACGTCGAGACGCAGGGCGAGGCGCCGCTGCCGGCGCCGGTGGCGCTGGCCGCGCCGCCGGCCGACTGGGAAGCGCTGGAGGGCATGCGCGTGACGGTCGACGTGCCGCTCGTCGTCAGCGGCAATGACGCCCTCGTCCGCTTCGGCGAGGTCGACCTCGCCTTCGGTGGCCGGCTGTTCACGCCGACCGAGCAGGTCGCCCCCGGCGAGCCGGCGAAGCGTCGCTTGGCCGAGAACCTCGCCCGCCGGATCGTGCTCGACGACGCCCGCGCCGACGAGAACCCGGAGGCGATCGGCTGGCTGCCCGCCCCGCTGTCCGACGCCGCGCCGCTGCGGGCCGGCAGCACGCTCTCGGGCATCACCGGCGTCCTCGACGAGCGCTTCGGCGGCTACCGCCTGCAGGCCGAGGCGCCGGTTGCGACGATCGTGCAGGCCCCGCGCCCCGCGCCGCCGGCGATCGAAGGCCGCGTGCACGTCGCCGGCATGAACCTGCTCAACCTCTTCAACGGCGACGGCACGGGCGGCGGCTTCCCGACGGCCCGTGGGGCCCGCACGCCGGAGGCCTATACCCGCCAGCTCGCCAAGCACGTCGCCAGCATCACCGCGCTCGATCCGGCCATCATCGCCGCGCAGGAAATGGAGAACGACGGCTTCAGCCCCGAATCGTCCATCCAGCGGCTGGTGGCCGCGCTGGACGCCGCGCAGCCCGGCGCGCGCTGGCAAGCCGTGGCGCCGGCGGAGCGCCCGGGCACCGACCAGATCAGCGTGGCGATCCTCTACCGCGCCGACCGCGTCGAGGCGGTCGGCGCCCCCGCCGTGTTGACCGGCGGCCCCTTCGCCTACGGCAGCCGCCCGCCGCTGGCGCAGAGCTTCCGGATCGACGGCGGTGTGCCGTTCACGCTGGTCAGCGTGCACCTGAAGAGCAAGGGCGGCTGCGCCGAGGCCGACGCGGCGAACCGCGACCAGGGCGACGGCCAAGCCTGCTTCAACGCGCAGCGCGCCGCCGCCGCCGAGGCGCTGGGTCGCTGGGCCTCGGCCGATCCCACCGGCAGTGGCGCGACCGCCGTGGCCCTCGTTGGCGACTTCAACGCCTACGCCGAGGAGGACCCGATGCGGGGCCTGCGCGAGGCCGGCTGGATCGATCCGCTGGCCGGCGGCGACCCCGACAAGGCGTACAGCTTCGTGTTCGACGGCCAGGCCGGCCGGCTCGACCACGTCCTCGTCAATGCACCGATGCAGGCGAGGCTGCGCGGCATCGCCAAGTGGCACAGCAACAGCGACGAGTCGCTGGCCTTCGCCTACGACGGCCCGCTGGGCCGCGCCGGCGAGCCGACGCCGTGGCGCGCCTCCGACCACGATCCGGTGCTGTTCGGGCTCGAACCGCCGGCGCGCTGATCGCGCGAGCCGCTAGACTGCCCCGCGCATGAGCGCCACCCCCGCCTTCCCCGACGCCTCCGCCCCGCTGGTCCTCGACGGCCCCGCGGGCCGGATCGAAGCCGCCGTCGAGCGCCCCGCGCCGGAGCAGGAGCGCCGCGCCATCGCGGTGATCGGCCATCCACACCCGCCGGACGGCGGGACCATGAACAACAAGGTCGTGACCACGATCGCCCGCGCGCTCGCCGAGCTCGGCGTGTCCAGCGTGCGCTTCAACTTCCGCGGCGTGGGCGCGAGCGAAGGGGCCTACGACCAGGGCCGCGGCGAGACCCTCGACTTCCTCGCGGTCGCGCAATGGGCCCTCGCCGCGCGTCCGGGCGATGCGCTGTGGCTCTGCGGTTTCTCCTTCGGCAGCTGGGTGGCCCTGCGCGCCGCGCGCCAGCTGCCGGTGCAGCAGATGGTCTGCATCGCGCCGCCGGTGGGCTTCCGCGACTTCACCGGCGTGCCCGCGCCGCCTTGCCCGTGGCTGGTGGTGCAGGGCGATGCCGACGACGTGGTCGACCCGCAGGCGGTGTTCGATTGGGCGGCAGCGGCCGATCCGGCGCCGACGGTCGTCCGCATGGCCGATGCGGGCCACTACTTCCACGGCCGCCTCGTCGACCTGCGCGGCGCGATCCGCCACGGCATCGCCAAGCCCCTGCCGCCCTACCGCGGCGTCGCCTGAACCCGCCGTGCCGCACCGACCGTCCCAGCGCTACCTCGCCGGCGTGGCCGAAGGCCGCTGGCAGCAGGACGCCGGCCAGCTCGCGGCACTGGTCGAACTCGATCGCGTCGCCGTTGCGCTGCTGGAGCGCCGCCGCGCCGGGCCGCTGAAGCGCCTGGGCTTCAAGCTCGCCGGCCATGCCGGCGTGCGCGGCCTGTACCTGTGGGGTGGCGTCGGCCGCGGCAAGACGCTGCTGTGCGACCTGCTGCTGGAGGCCTGCGCCGAACTGTCGCCGACGCGCCTGCACTTCCACCGCTTCATGCAGGACGTGCACGCCCGGATGAAGGCGCTGCCCGGCACCGCCGACACGCTCAGCGTGGTCGCCGCGCAGTACGCGGCGATGTCGCCGCTGCTGGTGCTCGACGAATTCTTCGTCGCCGACATCGCCGACGCGATGATCCTCTCGCGCCTGCTCGAACGCCTGTTCGACCTCGGCACGACGCTCGTCACCACCTCCAACATCGCGCCGCAGGGGCTCTACGCGAATGGCCTGCAGCGCGCGCGCTTCCTGCCCGCCATCGCGCAGATCGAGCAGCACTGCGCGGTGCACCGCCTGCAGAGCGACACCGACTTCCGCCTTCGCCACCTCACGGCCGCCGACACCTGGCACGTTCCGATGGGCCCCGCAGGCGAGGCCGCGCTCGCCCACTGCTTCCGCGAGTTGAACGGCGTCGGCGCGGCGTCGCCGGGGCCGCTCCCGGTCAACGGCCGCGAGATTCCGGCGCGGGCGCTGGGCGAAGGCGTGGCGTGGTTCGACTTCGAGGCTCTATGCGAGGGCCCGCGCTCCGCCGCCGACTACATCGAGCTCGCGCGCGAGCACCACACCCTGCTGCTGGCCGGCGTGCCGGTGTTCTCCGACGAGGTCCTCGACCCCGCGCGCCGCTTCATCCATCTCGTCGACGAGCTCTACGACCGCAACGTCAACCTCGTGGCCACCGCCGCCGCGCAGCCGCAGGGGCTCTACAAGGGCGTCAAGCTGCGCGTGGAGTTCGAGCGCTGCGTGTCGCGCCTGGTGGAGATGCGCAGCCACGAGTACCTCGCGCGGGCGCACCGCCCGTGAGCCCGGCGCTGCGCGGCCACGCGGCCCGCTACCTCGTCGCCGGCGGGGCCAACACCGCGCTGTCGCTGGCGATCTACTGGACGCTGCAGCCGGGCATGGGGGCCGTACCCGCGTACATCGTGGCGTTCTGCGTGACCGTCCTCACCGGGTATGCGATCCACAGCCGCTGGGTGTTCCGCGAGCCCTGGCACTGGCGCGGCCTGCTGCGCTTCCCGGTGGTGCAGCTGGTGAACCTCGCGGTCGGCAGCGCCATCGTCGCTCTGATGGTCCACCGGCTCGACGTTCCCGCCTGGGCCGCCCCGCTGGTGGCGATCGCGATCACCGTGCCCCTCGGCTTCGTGCTGGTGCGCGCCGCCGTCGCCCGTCGCCGTCCGCCGTCCTAGCGGCGCGTTCCGGTCGGCGCGGCCGTGATCCCGGCACAGTCCGCCGCGGCCAGCGCCCGCCGCACCGCCGTCGCCCACTGCGCGGCGTTGTCGATCGCGGCAGGGGAGAGGGTGGGCACCATGACGATGCCGTCCTGCGTCCACGACCAACAGCCCATGACCGGTACCGCGTCGGGGCCGTGGCGAGTCGCGAAGAAGCCGCCGCGCAGCAACCCGTGCCGGTGCTCAAGATCGCCCGGCAGCGACGGCAGCATGTCCCCGAGGCGGTCCCGCCGCTGGATCGGGGGCAGGACCAGCCCGCCCTGGCCATTGCGAAGGGCGACCACGGGGCCGACGTGGTCCGGCAGCACCAGCAGCATCGGCGGCGCGTCGGCCGGTCGCCGCGCCACCCAGCCGGCGCTGTCGGCCAACAGGCGCTGCGTGAGGTGGACCGTGCCGAGCCGGTCGGTGAGCAGCGTCGCGCTGGCCATCGCCAGCACGGCCGCCATGGCGGCGGCCACGCCCCCGCGCATGGACGGAACGGCCAGGGCCGCCGCGGCACCGAGGGCCCACCACGCCTGCGCGGTGTGGAGCAGGCGCCCGCCCTCGCCGTTGAGGGGCCAAGGGCCCGTCTGCAGCGACGTCGCCAGCAGCGTCCCGCCGACCGCCAGCCACGCGACCCCCGCGCAGCGTCGCGCGTCGCGGTCGAACAGCGCGAGCGTCGGCAGCAGCAGGGTGGCCGCGAATGCCACGAAGGCGGCCCCCGTCGCCCCGTCCCAGCCGCTGCGAGCCCAAGCGGGGATCGACGCGAGCCATCCCGAGAGTGCCGCCAGCGGATCGAAGCGCGCGCCGCCGTAGCTGCGCAATGGATCGCCGAACAGCATCGCTTTACCGACGAAATAGGCCAGGACAAGGGCCGCCGCCGCGACGATGCCCAGGACGGCTCCGCGTCGGTCGGGGGCGGCGTGGGCCGGGGTCGCCAGCAAGACCAGCACCGCGACGGCAGGCAGCAGCGCGGCGGATTCCTTGAACGCGAGGCCCATCAGGGTGGCGCCCGGCAGGCCCAGCGAGGCCGTCCGGCCGCCCCGCCCGAGCGCGAGCAGGCCGAGCAGGCCGGCGAAGGTCACCCACAGGTCCGAGCGGGCCGACACCCAGTACACCGCCTCGGCACCCCAGGGCATCAGCAGGAACAGGCCGGCGGCGGCCGCGGCGGCGCGGTCGCCGGCCGGCCCGGGCGGCGCGTGGCGCCGCGCCAGCGCGGCGATCAGAACACCTGCGGCGAGGTGGAGGACGAGGTTCTGCGCGAACGCGCCGCGCGGGTCGGGGCCCCACAGCGCATGGTCGGCGGCGAAGCTCGCGACGATCCCCGGCCGCCAGAACGACGCGCCCTCGCTGGTGCTGCCCACCAGCATCGCCACGAGGGTCTTCCCGGTGGTCCCGGCCAGGGCGTCGGCGTGGGCCCGGTGCAGGTTGGCGAAGTCGTCGCCCAGCCAGAAGGTGCCGGCGCCGTGCAGGTAGAACGCGGCCGTCGCCACCAGGGCGACCAGCAGCAGCGCACCGGCGGGGCGGTCGAAGGTCCGTGGGCTCGGAGACATGGCCGGGGAGCCTACGCGTTGCCGGTCCGGACAGGCAGGGGCCGGTACACTCCTTCGCGATGAACACCGTCCATGATTCGACGCTCGGCCAGAGCGTCGCCTACCCGTCGGCCTACGACCCGGGCCTGCTCTTCCCCATCCCCCGGGCCGGCAATCGCGCCGCGCTCGGCCTTGTCGACGACGCGCTGCCCTTCGTCGGCATCGACGTCTGGAACGCCTACGAGCTGTCGTGGCTCGACCCGCGGGGCAAGCCGCAGGTGGCGCTGGCCGAGATCCGCATCCCGGCATCCTCGCCGAACCTGGTGGAGTCGAAGAGCTTCAAGCTCTACCTCAACGGTTTCGCTCAGGAGCGCCTCGCCAACCCGGAGGCGCTGCGCGCCGCGCTGATGACCGACCTGTCGCGCGCCGCCGGTTCAGCGGTGTCCGTCGCGCTGGTCGCGCCGACGTCGCCCGAAGCCCTGCCGGTCCGCCCGCTGCCCGGCGAGCTGATCGACAGCGTCGCCATCGCCATCGACCACTACGGACCGCCGGCCCCCGAGCTGCTGCGCGCCGACGCCGACGAGGCGGTCGAGGAAACCCTGGTCTCGCACCTGTTCCGCTCGAACTGCCCGGTCACCGGCCAGCCCGACTGGGCCAGCGTGCAGGTCGCCTACGCCGGGCCGCGCATCGATCGCGCCGCGCTGCTGCGCTATCTCGTCAGCTTCCGCACGCACAGCGACTTCCACGAGGCCTGCGTCGAGCGCATCTTCCTCGACCTCAAGGCCCGCTGCGCCCCGTCGAAGCTGGCGGTCTACGCCCGCTTCACCCGCCGCGGCGGCCTCGACATCAACCCGTTCCGCGCCACGCCCGGCACCTCGATGCCGGACAACCCCCGCCTGTCCCGCCAGTAACCGGAGCCCGCCATGCCCCGCGCCGCGTCCCCGCTGACCTGCCGATCCGTCGCGCTGGCGCTCGCCGCGGCCTTGGCGGTCGCCTGTTCGCCGGCGCCGGAGGCCCCGTCGACGCCGGGCGCCCCGGCGGCCCGCCCCGAGGCCACGGACCCGGCGCCGCCCGCGACCGTCGTGCTGCCCCGGGGAGACCTCGAGGCCGTCGCGCTCGAGGTCGGGGCGCGGCTCGATGCCGAGGGGCGCGTGGCCACCCCGCAGGAGCGCTTCCGTCCCGCGGACACCGTGTACGCCAGCCTGGTCACCGTGGGGACCTCCCCCGCGGCGCGGCTGCGCGTGGAGTGGCGGAATGCCGCGGGTGCGGTGCTGGCGGCCGACGAGCGGGCGGTCGCGCCGGCCGGGGCCGCGGTGCACACCTTCAGCCGCGCGGTCGAGGGCGGCTGGTCGCCGGGGCGCTACGCGGTGGGCGTCCGCATCGGCGACCAGGACGTGGGCGAGCGCACCTTCGAGGTCCGCTGAGCGCCGCCCTCAGGGCCGCAGCAGGTAGTTCAGCAGGTTGTTCTGGAACGCCCGGTTCGCCAGCAGGCGACCGTGGTTCTCGCACAGGAAGAAGCTCTGGCCGATCGGCACGAAGCCGAAGTCGGCGGCGTCCTGCGAGGCGCGCGGCACCAGCCCGTCGCCGGCCGCTTCCAGCAGCGCGGCGTAGTCGACGCCCGGACGGGGCGATCGCACGTCCTGCGGGCGGAACGCGAGCACCGCGCGACCGTCCTCGACATCCAGCACGGCGCCGGCCAGCGTCGGTTCGCAGTCCCCGCCGAAGGCCGCCACACGCAGCCCACCGCGCGGGAAGGGGCGGGCCAGCGCGTCGTTGAAGCGCTTCGCCCGCCGCAGGTGGCGGTCGAAATCGGCACGCAGCACGGCGAGCACGGCCTGGCCCGCGTCGCCTTCGCCGAAGGTGTCGACGATGCGCGCCTCCACCTCGGGCGAGAACACCGACCAGCGGTTGTCGCGCCAGATCGTCGGGTCGTAGAGGTCGAGCGGGAGCGGTTCGCCGGCCGTGTCGTACACGACCCGCGTCAATGGATGGGGCAAGGTCTCGAAGACGGTCGGGAAGGTGGCGAGGGCCTCGACTGGCACCGTGCGCACGTTGAAGCGGAAGCCCTCCATCAGCCGCCGCAGGCTGGCCACGGCGCCGAGGTTCGGCGTGCCCAGCATGGCCAGCCGACGCACGCGCCGCCGTCCCTCGTCCCAGGGCTGGGGGTCCGGCCTCTCGAGCACGTCGACGGGGCCGTAGCGCAGGTAGTAGTTGGCGATCAGGCCGCCGTTGCTGTGCGCGATGATGTCGACGCGCAGCGCGGGATCGCCGTAGTCGCGCCGGATCCGGTCGATCAGGGCGTGCAGCTGGCGGACGGCGACGATGTTCGGCTGGCGCCAGTCGTAGGCGAGCGTGTAGTAGCGGCGACGGTCGCCGGCCACCACGGGCACGCCAAGGCGGCCCTCCCGGAAGCGGCCGGCCTGCTCCAGCGTCGTCAGCAGCGCTCCGTAGATGTCGACCCCGCCGATCTCCCGGATCACCGCGCCGGCGCGGATGCCGTCGGCGGATTCCCATTCCGGCCCGATGCGGGCCAGCCGGGCGTAGTCGCTGAAGGCCAGCGCCGGCAGCGAGCCCGGCCAGATCTCTTCGCCGCTGCGTTCGTCGACCAGCGTCGAGCCCATCAGCCCGGGGATGACCACGACGGGCGGCTGCGACGGCGACGTGGCGGCCCGCGCGTACAGCGCCGCGAGATCCGGTCCGCGGGAGGTCGCGCAACCGGCGAGCAGCGCGACGAGCAGGAGCAAGAGGAGAGGGGCGAGGCCGGATCGGGGGGCAGGCATAAGGCGAGGATAAGCGGCGACCGGCGTCACGGAATGAACCATCGCCGAGCCAACCGCGTCACGGATCGCGCATCGCGCGCTGGCACCCTCCGCATGGTCTGACGACGATGCGTTTCCCTGCGGCGCCGCCGCATTGCACCAAGGACACTGCCGTGCGCACCACCCTCGTCGTCGCCCTCGCCACCACCGCCCTGCTGGTCGCCTCCCACGCCGCCGCCCAAGCGGGCGCGAACCGTGTCCGTGGCCAGATCCCGGCGAGCCAGGCCGCCCAGTTCGTCGGCAAGGAGGCCACCGTTTGCGGCCCGGTCGCCGGGGCCCGCTTCGCCGAGAACGCCGAAGGCCAGCCGACCTATCTCTTCATCGGCGGCGCCTTCCCGAACCATCCGTTCTCGGCCCGCATCTGGGGCAGGGATCGCGCCGGGCTCGGCATCGACCCGGAGTCCCTCGCCGGGAAGGTGGTGTGCGTGACCGGCGAAATCGGCACCGCGAACAACCGCCCGGAAATCGTCGTCCGCGGCGCGCGGAGCCTCAAGCTCGGCTGATGCAAGCCGCGGTGCGTCCTCGCGCGGCGCGGCGAGCCCTTTCCAGGGCCGGCCGCGTCGTGATGTGATGGCGATCGCGACCACCGCGTCCTGGTTCGCCGGGATGCCTGTCAATCGTCAATTCGCGTTCAAGGTGGTGTCCGCCGCGCCGATCACGGCGTAGGCTGGTCCCGGATCAGCGTTGACCATGCCGGGGTTCGCCCGGCCCATCGTCAAGGGGGTTGCCATGTCGTCACCGTCTCGCCTGCCGACCGCTGCGATCATCGCGGTCCTCCTGTTTCCCGGCCTCGCGCTCGCCCAGGCGGGCGGCAACCGGGTGCGTGGCGAAATCCCGGCCGCGCAGGCCGCCGAGTTCATCGGCAAGGAGGGCACCGTCTGCGGCGTGGTCGACGGGACCCGGTTCGCCGAGAACGCCGAAGGCCAGCCGACCTTCCTGTTCATGGCCGGCAACTTCCCCGCGCACAAGTTCTCGGCACGGATCTGGGGCCGCGATCGCGCCGAGTTCACCCCGCCGCCGGACCAGCTCGGCGGCAAGGTCGTCTGCGTCACCGGCGACATCCGTACCGCGAACGGGCGCCCCGAGATCGTCGTCCGCGGCCCCCGCAACCTGACCGTCAAGTAAGGGCGTCCCCATGGATCGGTTCCACAACTTCAAGATCGCGACGAAGCTGATGCTGGCGTTCGGCGCGATGGTCCTCCTGATCGTTGTGCTGGCTGGAGCGTCCTACCGCGGCCTCAACACACTCAACGACGCCACGAAGGACGTGGGCGAGCGCTGGATGGTGCAGCTCTCTCAAGCGCAGGACCTCGGCGCCACTGCGGCATCCTACCGGTTGTGGACCTTCCGACTCGTGCTCCGCACGTCGGAGGAATCGCGGAACACCGCCAAGACCGAGGCGGGCAACGCCGGGATGGTTTTCGAGGACATCCTGGTGGGCCTCGAGGACATCGTCCACACGGACGAGGAGAGGGCCCAGCTCGTCGAGATCCGCTCGCTGTGGGCGGACTACGTCAAGCACACCGACGAGGTGTCCTCGGCCTACGAGATGGGCTTCGTCGACGAGGCGCTGGACATGTTCCTCGCCGACAACCTCGCCAAGTACGATGCGGTGCAAGCGAAGATCGTCGCTCTGACTTCCCTCAGCATGAACGGCTCGACCGCCGCCCGGGAGGCCGCCGGCGAAGCCTACGTGACGGCCCGCGGCATCATCGTCAGCACCCTCACCATCGCCATCCTGCTCGCGATCGCGCTCGGCCTGCTGATCGCCCGTGCGCTCGCCAAGGGCGTCAATGCCGCGGTCACGGTGGCGAATGCCGTGGCCGCCGGCAACCTCGAAAACCGGATCGACGCGCGCCGCGGCGACGAGATCGGCGACCTGATGCGCGCGCTGTCGAAGATGCAGACCGACCTCAACGACCGCATCGAGGCGGACCGGATCGTCGCGGAGGCCAACCTCCGCATCAAGAACGCCCTGGACGGCGCCAGCACGGCCGTGATGATCGCCGACACGTCGCGGCAGATCATCTACGTGAACAAGGCGGTCGTGGCGGTGTTGAAGGACGCCGAATCCGACATCCGCGCCCGGTTCCCGGAGTTCGACGCCGACCACCTCGTCGGCCAGAGCATCGACCAGTTCCACGCCCATCCCGAGCACCAGGTCACCATGCTGGAGAAGCTCGACCACGTGCACCGCGCCGAGATCCGGCTGGGCCAGCGCACCTTCTCCCTGACGGTCAATCCGATCTTCGACGAGGCCGGCCAGCGCCTCGGCACCATGGTGGACTGGCGCGACCGCACGCAGGAGCTCTCGGTGGAGAAGGAGGTCGAGGCGATCGTCGCCGCCACGACCCGCGGGGACTTCTCGCAGGCCATCGCCGAGGAGGGAAAGACGGGCTTCTTCCAGGTGCTGGCCAGGTCCCTGAATGCCGGCTTCGCGGGCACGCGCGGCACGCTCACCGAGATCGGCCGGGTGATGGGCCTCGTCGCCCAGGGCGACCTCACCGCCCGCATGATCGGCGACTATCAGGGCCAGTTCGCGGAGATCCGCGACAGCATCGAGGGCAGCGTCACCCAGCTGCGCACCCTGATCGGCCAGATCCAGACGTCGGCGCGCCAGATCAACACGGCCGCGTCCGAGATCGCCGCGGGCAACCAGGACCTGTCCGCCCGCACCGAACAGCAGGCCGCCAACCTCGAGGAGACGGCGGCTTCGATGGAGGAGCTCACCTCCACGGTCAAGCAGAACGCCGATTCGGCGCGGCAGGCCAACCAGCTCGCCACCGGCGCCGCGGGCGTCGCCGAGCAGGGGGGCGTGGTCGTCGGCAAGGTCGTCGAGACCATGGTCGAGATCGAGAAGAGCAGCAAGCGCGTCGCCGACATCATCAGCACCATCGACGGCATCGCCTTCCAGACCAACATCCTCGCGTTGAACGCCGCGGTGGAAGCCGCGCGCGCCGGCGAGCAGGGGCGCGGCTTCGCCGTGGTCGCCGCCGAGGTGCGCAGCCTCGCTCAGCGCTCGGCCAACGCCGCGAAGGAGATCAAGGAGTTGATCGAGGAATCGGTGTCGAAGGTCGGCGAGGGCTCGCAGCTCGTCAACCAGGCGGGCAGCACGATGGCCGAGATCGTCGGCTCGGTGAAGCGGGTGACCGACATCATGGCCGAGATCAGCGCGGCCTCGGCCGAGCAGAGTTCGGGCATCGAGCAGGTCAACCAGACCATCACCCAGATGGACGAGACCACGCAGCAGAACGCGGCCCTGGTGGAGGAAGCCTCCGCCGCCGCCCGTTCGATGGAGGAACAGGCGCAGGCCTTGGCCGAGGCCGTCGGCCGCTTCAACATCGGACAGGCCCAGGCAGCCGCGGCGGCTGCGCCGGCGCCGGCGCGCTCGGCCGGAGCGACGATGGGGGCGCCCAGCACCGGCGGCGCGCGCAGTGTCCGTGCGGCC
>JAJTHD010000297.1 GCA_021297925.1 Lysobacteraceae bacterium | reverse complement strand
GCGAGGGCCGCGTTCCCGACCCACATGCAGATCCAG
Organism: Lysobacteraceae bacterium; assembly: GCA_021297925.1. Lineage (GTDB taxonomy): Bacteria > Pseudomonadota > Gammaproteobacteria > Xanthomonadales > Xanthomonadaceae > Silanimonas. The sequence continues at coordinate 12,759 of JAJTHD010000297.1, read as the reverse complement.
TTGCTCCAGGCCACGAAGAAGGCGACGTCGTCGCCGAACGCCCGGCGCGCGTAAAGATAGGAGCCGCCGCTCTCGCTGGCGGACCCCGCGAGCCACGCGTACACCGTCGCGAGCAGCAGGGCGCCCGACAGCGTGAGCGCCCAACCCCACAGGCTCGCTGCGCCCCAGGGTGCGAGGGTCGCCGGCAGCAGGAAAACGCCCGAACCGATCATGCTGCCCACCACCAGCGCGGTGGCGCCCCACAGCCCGATCGGCCGATGCCCGCTCATTCGGCCCTCGCCTCGCGGTAGGCGCGGCGCAGCAGTTCGTGGAAATGGTGGACGGCGTTCTCGCGCAACGGGTTCAGCACGCCGGGCTCGTAGGCGCCGCTCTCCAGGCCGCGTTGCACGTGCTCGCAGATGCCGAGGTCCTCGAGCTGGACCTCGTGGGAGAACGCGTGGTCCGCCTCGCGGCGGGCGACCCCTTCGGGGGAATCATCCGGCCGGTAGTAGTACTCGAAGTACACGCGGCAGCGATCGACGCCGAGGGGGATCACCCGGTTCACCTGCAGCCGGCCCGGCAGCAGGTTGAGCATCGTGTTCGGGTGCAGGAAGTAGTAGACGGCGTCACCGTCGCCGTACAGCCCATCCGCGCTCTCCAGCGGGCTGTGCTGGAAGGAGAACCAGTCCCCGGCCTCGGTCACGTACTGGCGGTAGTCGAGCAGGGCGTTCAATCCCGGGTGGATGTGCGGGACGTGGTAGCCCTCGAGGTAGTTGTCGCAGTAGACCTTCCAGTTGCAGGCGACGTCGTAGTGGATGCGCCGATGGAAGCGGTAGCCGGCGGGCGACAGGGACCGCAATGGGCCCTCCCATCCCGCGCTGTAGGCTGGGAAGGGGACGGCGCCGGCCTCGGCGACGAACACGAGGTCGTGCCACACCGCGACCTCGAGCCCGTGCAGGCGCGTGCCCTCGAGCCCGTGCTCGCGCAGCGGGGTCATTTCCGGGGCGCTGCGCAACTCGCCATCGAGGGTGTATGTCCAGCCGTGGTACTTGCAGTGCAGAGCCTTGGCCCCCTTGCCGTCGCAGAGGGCGAGGGGGCCGGCCCGGTGCCGGCACACGTTGTGGAACGCACGGATCGTGCCGTCGACGGTGCGCAGGACCACGACCGGCGCCAACGCGGTTTCCACCACGAGGTGGTCGCCCGCTTCCGGAATCTGCCCGGCATGGCCGACCAGGTGCCAGGTGGTCCTGAACACCGCGTCCCGGTCGAGCACCCGCATCGTGTCCGCCGTGTAGAAACGTGGATCGAGGGCGCGAGCCCCGCGCAGGGGCTGCGGCGCGAGCGGGTCGCCGGCCATCTCAGCGCGCCGGGCCTTCGGCTGGCCAGCCGCAGGCTTTTCCGGCGTTCTGCTCCTTCAGCCAGGCCTGCAGCGGCGCGAAGTACTCCAGCACGGCCGAGGCGTCCATCTGCTCGCCGCCGGTCAGTTCCTTCAGGGTCTTCTGCCAGGGCTGGCTGGCCCCCTTCTGCATCATCGCCCAGTAGCGGCGGCCGGCTTCCGGGTTGCCGGCATAGCTGCACTCGTACAGCGGGCCCTTGAAGCCGGAGGCATCGCACAGCGCCTTGTAGAACTGGAACTGCAGCACGTGCGAGAGGAAATAGCGCGTGTACGGCGTGTTGCCGGGCACGTGGTACTTGGCGCCGGCATCGAAGAATTCCTCGCCGCGCGGCGTAGCCGGCGCGACGCCCTGGTACTTCGCCTTCAGCTCCCACCACGCCGCGTTGTAGCGGTCCGGGGTGATCGAGCCGTCGAACACGCCCCAACGCCAGCGGTCGATCATCAGGCCGAAGGGCATGAAGGCCACTTTCGCCAGCGCCATGCGCATCTGCGCGTTGATGGTGGCCTCGCGGCTCACTTCCGCCTCGCCGACCAGGCCCACCGACCGCAGGTACTCCGGCGTCATCGACAGGACGATGGTGTCGCCGATCGCCTCGTGGAAACCGTCGTGCGCGCCGGTCTGGAAGCTCAGCGGTTGGTCCTTGTAGGCGAGGAAGTAATAGATGTGGCCGAGCTCGTGGTAGATCGTGGTGAGCTCCTCTTCCGTCGGTTCGATGCACATCTTGATGCGCACGTCGCTGGCCTCGGGGTTCATCTGCCAGGCGCTGGCGTGGCAGACCACGTCGCGATCACGCGGGCGCAGCAGCTGCGACTGCGTGTAGAAGCTCTCCGGCAGCGCGGGCATGCCGAGGCCCGTGTAGAAGCCCTCGGCCAGCTTGGTCATGGCGACGGCTGTCTCGTGGTCGGCCTGGCGGGTGGCCTCGGCCTGCTGGAGGATCGCCTCCTCCCGCTTCTCCGGCGGAAGAACCGGGAGAGCCGCAAGGATCTTCGCGAGGCGCTCGTCGCGCTGCGCCTTCAGCACGCTGTTGAGGTCGAGGCTGGCGGCACCGGGGTAGGGCTGCAGGAGCGGCCAGAGGTTGCCCCAGTCCTGCTGCCACAGGTTGCCCGTCAGGTGGGCCGGGAGCAGGCCGTTGACCTGCCCCTTGTCCGCGCCGTACTGCGCGACGAGCTTCTCGCGGGCGTAGCACTGCAGCTGTTCGTAAAGCGGCTGCACCTGGCCCCACAGGCGGTCGGTCTCGGCGGCGAAGGCGTCGGCGGGCATGTCGTAGCCGGCGCGCCACATGGCGCCGGTGTTGGCATAGCCCATCTCCCGCGCGCCCTCGTTCGTCAGTTCGACGAAACGCTGGTAATCGCGACGCATCGGCACCGAAATCGTGTGCCAGCCCTGCCAGGCGGCGAGCTGGGCGTCGTAATCGCGGTTGGTGGCCAGCGTTTCGCTGATCTGGCTGATGTTCTGGCATTTCCGCTGCGGGCCTTCGCCCTCGCACCACTGGCCGGCGCCATAGGTCTGGTCGAGGCGCGTGGCGATGGTCGCCAGTTCGCGGAGCTTACGGGCGTCACGCGGGGCAGGCATCGAGGTGCCGAGCTTCAGCAGGGCGATGGTGCGGGCCGTGGCCGGCGACATGGGCTGGCCTTCGAAGCGCTTGGCCTGTTCCACCAGCGCATTGAACCGTGACAGGCCACGTTCGCTGGCCAACGCGCTGATGCGCGCGGTGTCGCCGTTGATGTAGGTCTGCGAGAGCCACGCCGCCGACGTGCCTTCCTCGAAGTACTCGGCGAAAGTGGCGTTGACGCGCGCGGCGAACTGGTCGGCGGTCTCGTTGGCGGGCGGCGGGGTCTGGGCCATTGCCGCGCAGGCAGCGGCGAGGGACAGCGCAAGGACGGTGCAGCGCAGGCGCATGGCCGGCTCCGGTTGGTGAAGACGGTGTCAAGGCTAGGGCAGTGGCCGGCGTCCGACAACTGTGGCGATGCGTCGGGGTTGGCTTGATTGCCGTCAACCGCCGCGGTCGAGGCTGCGCGACGATGGGTTTCCGCCCCAACGCAGGAAGAACCCGACATGTCGCACACGCCGCATGAACTCGCCGAGGAGTTCCCCGAGCACGTCGAGCGCATCCACGCGCTGAAGCGGTCGAGCGCCCGTTTCGCGAGGCTTTGCGACCAGTACCACGAGGTCAATCGCGCCATCCATCGCGCCGAAGCCCGGACGGAGGCGGTTGCCGAACAGCACGAGTCCTCGCTCCGACGCCAGCGCCTCGCGCTCAAGGACGAGATCGCCTCGATGCTCGCCGCCTGATCCGGGCATCCTCCCGGCGAGGGCGTCACTCCGCCGGCTTGCGCGCCGAGAAAAGGCTCGCGGCCGCCGAGCCGGCCAGCACCAGCAGGGCGCCGGCCCAGCCCAACATGCCGAGCTGTTCCGCCTCGATGAGTGCCGGCCAGATGGCGTGGACGCCCGCCACGGCGCCGACGCACAGGATTGGCGTCGTGGCGAGGATCGCCGACACCCGCGACGCCTCCCAGTGCGCCAGCGCTTCGGCGAAAGCGCCGTACGCGACCAGCGTGTTGAGCGCGCAGTATCCGAGCAGCAGGGCGTGCAAGGCGTCGAGCTCCAGCAGCACCGAGGGCGCGGCGAATGGCCACAGCAGCAGCGCGGCGAGCGCGTAGATGGCGCCGAGGATGGTCGGCGAGGAGAGCTGGACCAGCAGCTGCTTCTGCAGCAGGGCGTAGACCGCCCAGACCACCGCCGCGAGCACGACGAGGCTGGCGCCCAAGGCGTAGTCGCCGCCATGGCTGGCGTTCTGCTCGCCGAAGAACAGGCCGAGTCCCGCCACGATCACCGCGAGCCCGAGCCATTGCTCGGCGGCGAACCGTTCCTTGAACACGACGATGCCGCCGAGCGCCATCAGCAGGGGTGCCAACTGGATGATCAGCTGCGCATTCGCTGGCGTCGTGTACTGCACGCCCAGCAGGTAGAAGACGTAGTTGCCGAGCAGCATCAGCCCGGCGAGCAGCAGCATCGCCCAGTGCTTGCCCGAGAGCGTGCGGAACGCCGGGAATCCCCGGCGCGCCGCCAGCCATGCGCCCATGACGCCCGCCGCCACGAGGAAGCGGAACCATGTCAGGGTGATCGCGTCGACCTGTTCCAGCGTGAGCTTGAGGGCGACGGGCAGCGTCGCCCAGCAGCCGGCGGTGACGAGGGCCAGCAGCAGTCCGAGGCGCCAGCGTCCGCTGCTTGCGTGCAGGCTCATGCCGCGCGGCGTTCCGCGCCGGGCGGCGTCGGCAGGCGGCCCTCGAGGTGGGGCAGGGAGGCCAGGTACGCGGCGGCGTCCTCGGCGTCGTGTTCGAACCAGGCCTTCGCCGAGCCCAGTCGGAAGGTGTAGCCCCAGGCGTCCATGTCGGCGAAGGCGCGCTCGCGGCCGAAGCGAGGGAGCTCTTCGGCAAGAAGAAGTTGCAGGAAGCACACCGCGTCTTCGTCACGCTGGGTGTCACCGGCATCGGTGTGCACGGCGGCGCGGCGTTCCGGCGGCATCACCATCAGGTGCCCGGCCTCGTGCAGCAGGGAATGCACCGGGGTGTCGGCGCGCGCATGCACGCGGGAACCGATGATCCCGGCTTCGGCGTCGCCCCAGTAACTTCCCGGGATGGCCTCGCCCGGCTCGACTTCGACCAGCTCGAGGCCGAAGCGGGCGAGCAGGGCGGCCGGTGTGGCCCAGCCCACATCCGACAGAAGCACAACGAGCAAATCAATCAGCCTCTTCTGGCGGCGGAGGATCCGTCACGTCGCGCTCGATCGTCAGTCCCTTTTCCCAAGAAAAGATGGAGTCAAGGAAGAGCTGGTCCGGATGACCTTCGCAATGCTTCTGGACGCGAGACAGATGATGGACGACGGGTCCGAGCATGACGTCTGCGGCAAGCATTTGTCCGTTGAACGTTCGATCGATCTCTTCGGGAGGAGTGTTGACCAGTTCGGCGTAGACTTCGACGAAAGGGGAGAGGACAGGCAACACATCAGAAAAGGGGGGCACCAACACCAGCGCCGTTCCGGTCGCTCCGCCGACCTTCTCGCCGAACTCCTTCATTGCTTCTCCGCATGTCATCGCCGTCAGTGCGGTAATGCGGTCATCCGAGAGGTTATGGAGACGGGCGGGAAAGGTAACCTGCACCTGCTTCTTGACTCGGCCATTTCTCATGTCTTCTGTCAGCTCACCAGAGCTGATGCTCAAGCCGCTCACCTGATGAAATGCAGCAGTATCGAGGCGAGGATGTCCCGATGATTCCAAAACACGGACTTCCGACGCGTTGCCTTCCGAATCAGCCCCCAGCTCGAGGCGTACGGTGCCGAACTCCTTGCGCAAGTAGGAATGGACAGGCATCACGACGAAAGACCCGTCGGTTTGCCTGGCGTTTGCTGGGGCGATCGTCGTGCTCGAACAAGTAGCGATAGCGAGACAGGCTGCCAATGCGATACGAAGCGGTCCGCAGGTCATGGGGTGCCACCCTTGGCGTCCGGTAGCGAGACGGAGATGTCGAGCACGTCGTGCTCGCCGTCCTTCACCAAGTCGACCTTCACCGCATCGACGTCGACGTTCACGTACTTGCGGATCACTTCGAGCAGCTCGCGCTGCAGCAGGGGCAGGTAGTCGGGGCCGCCGCGGGTGCTGCGCTCCTGCGCGACGATGATGCGCAGGCGCTCCTTCGCGAGGTTCGCGGTCGCGGGCTTCTTGCCCGTCAGGAAATCGAACAGGCCCATGTCAGCCCCCGAAGATCTTGGCGAAGAAACCCTTCTTCTCGGCCGTCGTGAAGCGCATCGGACGGTCCTCGCCCAGCAGGCGGGCGATGGCGTCGGTGTAGGCCTGCCCAGCGGCGCTCTGCTCGTCGAGGATGACCGGGTTGCCGGCGTTCGAGGCCTGCAGCACGTCCGGCGACTCCGGGATCACGCCGATCACCTTCAGGCCGAGGATCTCCTCGACGTCGGCGATCGACAGCATCTCGCCGCGCTCGACGCGTTCCGGGTTGTAGCGGGTCAGCAGCAGGTGCTCCTTGATGCGCTCGCCGCCCTCGGCCTTCCGGGTCTTGCTCTGCAGTAGGCCGAGGATGCGGTCGGAGTCGCGCACCGAAGACACCTCCGGGTTCACGACGACCAGCGCGCGGTCGGCGAAGTACATCGCGAGGAACGCTCCCTTCTCGATCCCGGCCGGCGAGACGCAGACGATGAAGTCGAAGCCGTCGTCGGCGAGGTCCTTCAGCACCTTCTCGACGCCTTCCTTGGTGAGCGCGTCCTTGTCGCGGGTCTGCGACGCGGCGAGCACGAACAGGTTGTCGAAGCGCTTGTCCTTGATCAGCGCCTGCTTCAGCGAGGCCTCGCCGTGCACGACGTTGACGAAGTCGTACACCACGCGGCGCTCGCAGCCCATGATCAGGTCGAGGTTGCGCAGGCCGACGTCGAAATCGATGACGGCGGTCTTCTTGCCGGCGCGGGCGAGGCCCATCGCGATGCTGGCCGAGGTCGTCGTCTTGCCGACGCCGCCCTTGCCCGAAGTGACTACGAGGATTTCCGCCAAGGTCGTTTCTCCGTGTTTCGTGAGGCCGTCAGGCCAGCGGCTGGATCTGCAGGATCGCGTTCTCGTCGAGCCAGACCTGCACGGCCTTGCCGTGCAGCGCCTTGGGGACGTCGTCGAGCACCTTGTAGTGCCCGGCGATGGCCACGAGTTCGGCATGGAACTCGCGGCAGAAGATGCGCGCCCCGGCGTGGCCGGCCGCTCCGGCCATGGCGCGGCCGCGCAACGGGCCGTAGATATGGATCGAGCCGTCGGCCAGGACTTCCGCGCCGGCGCCGACCATGCCGAGCACGGTGAGGTCGCGGTTCGCGGCATACACCTGCTGGCCGGACCGGACCGGCAGCGCTTGGACGAGGCCGGGTTCCGCCGGGGTCGCCGCGGGCGCCGGGCGTTCGGGTTCGGCCGGACGGGGCGCGGCGGGGGGCTCGGCGGCGGAGGATTCGCCGGTCCGCTCGTACTGGGCACGGAACTTGGCCAGCACCGGCAGGCCGAGGCGTTCGGCCAGCGCGTCGTTCTCCGGCGTGCCGTAGGCCAGTGCGACCGGATGCACGCCGGCGGCCTCGAGCGCGGTGACGAGGGCGCGGGCGTCGTCGTCGCCGGGGAGCCGGGTCAGGCCGCCGAAGTCGAGGATCACAGCGGCGCGCTCGAACAGCTTCGGGGCGCGCTGGACGCGCTCGCGCATCTCCGACGCCAGCCGGGCCACGTCGAGGGTGCGGACGCGCAGGCTGGCGATACCGACCTTGCCGAACTTCAGTTCGCCAGCCTGTTCGTAGTCGGGGAGGTCCGCGGGGCGGGGCGAGGCCATGCTCAGGCTCCGGGGGCGTCGGTCGATGGGGCGGGGCGGTGGCGCGGGGCGAGCCAGGGCTCGTCCGGCAGGCTGCCCCGGTAGGTCTCGGCGATCCAGGCGTGGCTGGCGAGGTCCTTCATCAGCATGCAGGCCCGCAGCCCGGTGCCCGGCATGGTCTGCTGGCCGACCTCGCGGAACCCGAAGGCACCATGGAACAGCAGGGCGGGGTCGTAGCCGACGCCGAGGAAGACCTCGCAGCAGAGGCTGGCCCAGCGGGGCTCGGCGAAGCTCATCACGTCGGCGTAGAAGGCCCGGCCGCGGCCGCCGCCCCGGCGCTGGGCGGCGATCACGATGCGGTCGATGTAGAGGAAGTTCCGGTGCCGGTCCTTGAACCAGCGGAAATTCGGGCTGTCGTGTGCGGCGGCGTCGCTGAAGCCGACGAGGAAGCCCGTGGGGGCGCCGTCCTGCTCGATCACCCGGAAGTAGTCGGCATGGTCCCAGAAGAATCGCGCCTTGTCCGCATCCATCGGCAGGATCGAGGGGCCTGCCGAATTGTTCAGCGCGACGACCTGGGCAAGCTCGTCGTTGCGCACGTCGCGGATCAGGAACGGCATTCCGGTGGGGGCTGCGGGTCGGGAGCGCGCAGTATCGCACGGGGCGTCCCGCGCGTGACTTCCGGGCCAGCCGCGGCCGTCCGGGCTTGCGTAGGATCGGGACCATGCTGCCCCGCCTGACCCACACCCAGCTGCTGCGCTACGCCGGCCTGTTCACCTGGGTCATGGTGGGCAGCGGGCTCTACATGAACGCCCGGTACCTGCTGGAAAGCCGCCCCGAGCGCCTCGGGACCGCTGCGTTTGTCATGCCGGTCGGGGCCTACCTCGTCTTCGGCCTCTCGTTCTGGCTGGCGACGGAGTCGCTCGGGCGGGGCCGCGGCCGAATCGGGGCGGTCGGGCTGCTGCTGGCCATGACCGCGTCCGCACTGGCCGTCAGCCTGCTCACCGACAGCGGTCTTGGCGCCATCCTGATGATGGTGATGGCCGCCGTCGTGCCCTGGCTGCTGCCGGGCTGGCCCGGGGTCGTCTGGCTGGTGCTCCAGCACCTGCCGCTCGTCGGGATCTTCATGCACGGCCTCGAGTTCCGGCTCGACGAAGCCCTGATGCAAAGCCTGCTGTACGCCGGCGTCTCGGGCTTCGTCTACGTGGCGGGACTCGTGGCCAAGCAGCAGGCCGAGGCGCGGGAGGAACAGCGCCGGCTCAACGCCGAGCTGCGCGCGACCCGATCGCTGCTGGCCGACAGCGCCCGCGTGGGGGAGCGCCTGCGCATCTCGCGCGAATTGCATGATCTGCTCGGCCACCACCTGACAGCCCTTAGCCTCAACCTGGAGGTCGCCGGCCACCTGAGCGAGGGCAAGGTGCAGGATCACGTCCGGCAGGCTCACACCCTGGCCAAGCTGCTGCTGACCGACGTCCGCGAGGCGGTGTCGGCCATGCGCGGCGAGGACCGCATGGACCTCGAGGCCGCGATGCGCACGCTGGTCGAGGGCGTGCCGACCCTCGAGGTCCGGCTGGACATCGACGCGCCGCTCGCGGTCAGTGGCGCGGAACGCGCCCAGGTCCTGGTGCGCTGCGCGCAGGAGATCATCACGAACGCCATCCGCCATGCCCACGCCGAGCACCTCTGGCTCCGCGTCACCCGCGAGGGCGACAGCCTCCGCCTCTCCGCCCGCGACGACGGCGTCGGCGGCGAGGCGGTGCGCCCGGGCAACGGGCTCGCGGGCATGCGCGAACGGCTCGCCGCGGTCGGCGGGAGGGTCGAGGTTTCGACCGCGCCGGGCCGCGGCTTCAGCATCGACATCCACCTTCCCATCGAGGCCCCGCCATGATCCGAGTGATGCTTGTCGACGACCAGACCCTGGTGCGCCAGGGCGTGCGCTCCCTGCTCGAACTCGCCGACGGCATCGAGGTCGTCGCCGAGGCCGCGGACGGCCAGCAGGCGGTCGAGCAGGTGCCCTGCGTCCGCCCCGACGTGCTGTTGATGGACATGCGGATGCCGGTGATGTCCGGGCTCGAGGCCTTGCGCGCGCTGGCCACCAAGGGGGCCCTGCCGCCGACGATCATCCTCACGACCTTCGACGACGACCAGCTGGTGTTGGCGGGCATCAAGGCGGGGGCCAAGGGCTACCTCCTGAAGGATGTCTCCCTCGACCAGCTGGTGACGGCCATCCAGACGGTCGCGGAAGGCGGGTCCCTCGTGCAGCCGGCGGTCACCGCCCGGCTGCTCTCCGGCCTGGAGGGGCTCCAGAACGAGTTCCACAGCCTCGAGCAGCCCGATCCGCTGACCGACCGGGAGACCGAGATCCTGCGCCTGATGGCCGGCGGTTTCTCCAACAAGGAGATCGCCAATTCCCTGGGCGTGGCCGAAGGCACCATCAAGAACCACGTCTCCAACATCCTGTCCAAGCTCGGAGTGCGAGATCGCACCCGAGCGGTCCTCAAGGCCTTCGAGCTCAAGCTTGTGTGATGGGCTCGTGTGACGAGGCGCGGCGCCGGCCCGAAGGGGGGCGCGGGCGCTTACCCGTGCCTCCGCGGGCTGCTATCCTCTGGCGCTCCCCGGGCGGCGCTCGCCGGCCGGGGCCGATCCCCGGAGACTGATTGAATGGCTCGAATCCTTGAAATGATCGTGGCGGTGCTGCTTGTCGCGCTGCTCGGCGTGATCGTGGCGCTGTTCCTGCCGGCTCACCGCAGCTACTCGCACGCGGTGGAGACCAACCGCCCGGTCAACGTCGTGTTCGACTTGCTGAACGGCTTCCAGCGCTTCAATGACTGGAACCACATGAAGATCATCGATCCGGAGATCAAGTACACGCTGTCCGGTCCGGCCTCGGGCGTCGGTGCCCGCCTCGACTACGATTCGGCCAACCCGCGCATCGGCAAGGGCAGCTGGGAGATCGTCGAGAGCGTCCCGGGCGAGCGCATCGTGTTCGCCCTCGACACCCCGGCGATGGGCGAGAACAAGAAGATCACCTTCCGGTTCGACCGCACGGGCCGCAACCAGCGCAACGTGGAGATCACGCAGCGCTATCGCGTCGAGTACGGCTGGAACCTGGCCGGTCGCTACGCCGGTATGTATGTGGCGAGCAACGTCGGCAAGCAGGTCGAACTCAGCCTGCGCACGCTGAACAACGCCCTCGCCAGCATCCCGCGCGTCGATTACACGATCTACAAGCATCCGATTCAGGTCGTCGACATCCCGGCGCGCAACGTCCTGAAGGTCGACGTCCAGGCCCCGCTCGCCAACGATGGCGTCGCCGTGTCGCTGACCAACCAGATGAAGTGGATGGACAAGGTCATCGCCGACAGCAGCCTAGCGAAGGACGGGCCGCTTCGCATCGTGACGATCGACCGGAGCTCCGAGTCCTACACCTTCACCATGCTGCTCCCGGTGCGCGCCAGGGACGCCGCCGAGGGCTCGTCCGCCGCGGCCACCGTCGCCGACCTCCCGGTCCTGACGGCCAGGGTGGAAGGCGAGGGCAACAACGTCGCCCTTGCGCAGATGCCGCCGCTGCGCGCCGCCACCACGAAGTGGATTGGTCCGGCCCCGGGCCTGCAGCGCGTGCGCGACACCGTCCGTGCCTGGGCGATGGTCCGCGGGCTGGCGCTCGAGCCGGGCGCGCAGGGCTTCGACGACTACAAGGTCGGCATCCCCCAGATGCTCGACCCGGAAGCCGAGTTCGAGGCCTTCGTGCCGCTCGCCGCCCCGGCGGCGACCCCCTGAGTGTTTCCCGAGGCGGGCCAAGGCCCGCCTCGTCGTTTCCGGGCCGCGTTCGCGCCGGCATCGACGGAACTTGCCCCGTCCTTGCCGGTCCATCGCGCCCGTTTCCCGGCGCGGATACCCCGACGATGATCGAAGCGGAAGGCCTCACCAAGCGGTTCGACGCACGGCTGGCCGTGGACGACCTGTCCTTTTCGGCGCGGCCCGGCGATGTGGTCGCGCTGCTTGGGCCGAACGGCGCCGGCAAGTCCACGACGATGAAGATGCTGGCCGGGTTCCTCGCGCCGGATGCGGGCCGGGCGCGGATCGCCGGCCATGACGTCCAGCGCGATGCGCTCGCGGCCCGCCGAGCCCTCGGCTACCTGCCCGAGGGTGCTCCCGGCTATGGCGAGATGGAGGTGGCCGATTTCCTCGCCTTTATCGCCGACCTGCACGGCCTGCGCGGCCCCGGCCGGGCGACGCGGTTGGGTTTCGGCGTCGACCGGCTCGCGCTCCGCGGCGTGCTGCGGCAGCCGATCGACACCCTGTCCAAGGGCTTCCGGCGTCGCGTCGGCCTTGCGGCCGCGGTGCTCCACGACCCCCCGGTGCTGATGCTGGACGAGCCCACCGACGGGCTCGATCCGAACCAGAAGCACGAGGTCCGGGCGCTGCTGCGCGAACTCGCGCAGGGGCGAACGATCCTGCTGTCGACCCACCTGTTGGAAGAGGTCGAGGCCATCGCCACGCGCGCCCTCGTCATCGCCGGCGGGCGCCTCCGGGCCGACGAAACGCCGGCCGGCCTGCTCGCGCTCTCGCGGCACCACGGCGCCGTCTCGTTCCGTGCCGTGGACAGCGTCGCGGCGCTGGCGGCCCTCGACGGCCTCGGTACCGCCACCGACCGCTCGGTCGACCCGCGCGACGGCCGCCTCGTGCTGTTCGCCGGGGCGTCGCGGCCCTCCGTCGACGAGGTCGCCCGGCGCTTGCAGGCGCGAGGGGTCGCTTTCGAGGACCTGCTGGTCGAACGCGGCCGGCTGGACGATGTCTTCCGCATGCTGACCGCCGGGGAGACGGCATGAACCCCGCCTTCGCCATCGCGCGCCGCGAGTTCGCGGCCGCCTTCGCCTCGCCGATCGCTGGCGTGTTCCTCGTGCTGTTCTCGGCGGCGGCGGCGGCGCTGGCGTTCTATCCCGGCGCCTTGTTCGAGCGTGGCCAGGCCGACCTCCAGCCGTTCTTCGGCGTCCTGCCGTGGTTGTTCCTCGTGTTGGTGCCTGCGGTCGGCATGCGCCTGTGGG
>JAJTHD010000140.1 GCA_021297925.1 Lysobacteraceae bacterium | reverse complement strand
GAGGCCCTGAACCATGGCGACGCTCGCAGGACTTCTGCTGCTGCTCGGCTGCCTCGCGGCCGGGGTCGCCGTGTTGCGTCGACTTGCCCGCACCCTGCCTGCCGAGACCCCGCCGCTGGTCGATCGGCTTGACGCCGTGCTGCCGCAGACCCAGTGCGGCCAATGCGGGTATCCCGGGTGCCGGCCCTACGCGACGGCGATCGCGGCGGGCGAGGCCGACATCAACCAGTGCCCGCCCGGCGGGGACGCCGGCGTTCGCGCGCTGGCGGCGGTGGTCGGCCTGGCCCCGAAGCCTCTGGATCCCTCGCACGGCGTGACCAAGGCCCCGCAGGTGGCCCGGATCCGCGAGGCGGAGTGCATCGGATGCTTCAAGTGCATCGCCGCCTGCCCGGTCGACGCGATCATCGGGGCGCCGAAGTACCTCCACGTCGTCGTCGAGGACCTGTGCACCGGCTGCGAGCTGTGCGTGGCGCCCTGCCCGGTCGACTGCATCGACCTCGTCGCGCTTCCCACGGGCAAGGCGCTGGCGGTGCGTCTCGTCGACTGAGGGCGCCCCTCAAGGCGTCGTGGACAGCGCCAACGCCTCTCCGGCCACGCGCTCGACCCGATGGCCGAGTTCCGCGAGGCGTTGCACCAGCCCCTCGGCGCCGACGAGATGGAGGCTGCCGACGGCGACCAAGGTGTCGTCCGTCCCGGGGCCCTCGAGGCGGGCGGCGATCAACGGCAGCCATGCTTCGTTTCGATCGGTGTTGATCCGGGCGTACAGCGCCGGGTCGCGGGCCTTCATGCTGGCCGCCATGCCCCAGTAGAGGGCATCGGCATCGCCGGTTCGCCACTGCGCGTGCAGCCACTGCACCTCGGGACCGAGTTCGCTCGCGCGGGACAGCAGGTCGTCCAGCTGGCGGCGGGCCGATGCATCGGGCATCCCTTCAAACAGCGCGATCTGCTGGTCCACCGTTTCGAGGCCGCCGATGGCCTTCCCGGCCCGGGCCGCGCGCTCGGCGAGGTGGCGATCCATGCCCAGCGCCGGGTCGAGGCCTTCCGATTGCATGTAGGCGAGGCTCAGCGTGAGCGCGGCCAGCCACGGTCGCATCGGCGCCAGCGCCCGGGGGTCGAGGCCGACGCGCCGCGAGGCGGCCTCCAGCCGCGACCAGTTCGATTCGCCCAGGTCTTGGGCGAGGCTCCGACCGTCACGGCGCAGCCCCGCCTCGGCGAAGCGCCGACCCAGCGCCGGATCGAACATGACGTCGCCGGGCAACTCGAAAAGCACGGATTCCGCGTCGTCGAGGGCGACGTAGACCGACGGATGCAGCGGGTAATCGTCCGTGCGGAGCAGGTGGAAGGTGCCGAGGAGGTAGACCGTCCGGGGGCCTTCCCCGACCCGCCAGAGCAGCGGGACCGGGGGCGCGGACGCCACCGGGGCAGGCGACGCGCCGGCACCGGCCAAGGCCGGGAACGCCAGCAGCGCGGCCGCGACGCCTGCCCGCATGCCGCGGAGGCCGCGGGCGGTGCGTCCGAGGTGGCTCATTCGGCAGGACCCGGCTTGCGGGGCTTCCATTCACCGGCCTCGACGCGCAGGTCGAGCCGGTTCGATGGCGGCGGCAGCGGGCAGGTCGAGAACGGGGTGAACGCGCAGGGCGGGTTGTAGGCCTTGTTGAAGTCGACGACCGTGGTGCCGTCGGCACCCGGCGCCTCCGCATAGAGGAATCGCGCGGCCGCGTAGGTCTCGTGCCCGCTGGTCCGGTCCGCGAAGATCAGGAACAGCCGGCCGTCGCCTTCGTCCACCGCTTCGAGGCGATGAGTGATGCCGTCCCTCTCGAACACGACGGCGCCGGGGTTCGGCATCGCCTCCTCCTGCCCGAGGACGTTGACGATCGGCAGCGTCCGGCCGGCGGGATGGGTTTCGACGCGGGCGACGAAGCGCCACGCGCGGTCGACCGGGAAATGGTCGATGCCGGTGAAGCCCGTCCTCGTCGACGCCATCGCGTCGCGCACGCGAAGCCCGACGCGGTCGCCGCGCCGGATGGCGATGAAGCTGGCATCGCCACCGTTGAAGCCCACCACGGTCGGCGTGGCGCCGTCGGCGTCGGTGGCAAGCGTCCGCACGGCGGTACCCGAGGGCTTGCCGTCATAGGTCACGCCCGCGCCCGCGCGGGCACGGAAACGCACGGTTCCGTCCTTGTCGAGCGTGATCATCCCGAGCTCGTCGGGGCCGACCGCCAGTCGGACGCCGCGCGTCGGGCCGCTGCCGACGATGCTGTCGCCGTACTGGAGCCAATGCAGGCCGACCAGCGACAGCCAGCCGTCGGGGCGCTGCAGTCGGGCCAGGCGTTCTTCGCGCCAGGCCTCGACCTCTTCGGCGTGCAGGCGGGCGATGCGGACGGCGGCGGCCTGCCGCGTGGCCTCGGCGGCGCGCTCCACGTCGCTCGGGCCCTCGGCATCGCCGCAGGCGGTGAGTCCGGACGCCGCCATGGCGGCCATCAGCAGCAGGGTCGCGCCCGGGCGCGACGGAAAAGCGGGAAACATGCGGGAACCCTCATCGTCCGCGGAGAAAGAGCCGATCGAGGTCGGCGAGCGACAACTGTATGGAAGTCGGCCGTCCGTGGTTGCACTGCCCGCTGCGCTCCGTGGCTTCCATGTCGCGCAACAGCGCCTCCATCTCGGGCAGCGTGAGGCGTCGGTTGGCGCGGACCGAGGTCCGGCACGCCCAGCCGGCCATCAGCGCATGGACCGCCTCCTCGACCTTGCGGGTCCGGCCGTGCTCGTGCAGGTCCGCCAGGGCGTCGAGTAGGAGGGGTTTCGGGTCCAGGTCGGCCAGCAGCGCCGGCACGCTGCGCAACGAGATCGACTGCGGCCCGGTCCGGCGCACGTCGAAGCCCAGCGAGGCCAGCAGGGTCGACTCGCGCTCCGCAGTGTCCGCTTCGCGCTCGCTGACCGCCATCGCCAGCGGCACCAGCAGCGGCTGCGCCCGGAGGTCCTGCGCGGCGAATGCCGACTTCATGCGCTCGTACGTGATGCGTTCGTGCGCGGCATGCATGTCCACGACGACCAGCCCGTGCGCGTTCTGCGACAGCACGTAGACGCCATGCAACTGGGCCAGCGCATGGCCCAGCGGCGGCACCTGCGTGGCATCGTGCGCCGCATCCCCCCGCGCCGGGGCACCGATGGCCGGTCCCGCGACCGCGCCCTCGCGCGGCGGCGGCATGGCGTACAGCGCACGGTAGCCCGCCACCGCCTCGGCCACCGGCAGCCCGAGGCGCGGCTGCTCGCCGGCCCAATGGGTCGCGGCGAGTGGCGCTTCGGGACCTTCCCCGGCCACGACGCCCGCCGTGGCCGGACCGCCGCCTCGCGCGGCGGCCAGCGCCTCATGCAGCGTGCGGAACAGGAAGTCGTGAACGAGGCGGCCGTCGCGGAACCGCACCTCGTGCTTGGCGGGATGCACGTTCACGTCGACCCGCCGCGGATCGAGCTCCAGGAACAGCACGTAGGCCGGATGGCGCCCGTGGTAGAGCACGTCGGCATACGCCTGCCGCACCGCGTGGGCGACGACGCGATCACGGACCGCGCGGCCGTTGACGTAGAAGAACTGCTGGTCGGCGCTGCTGCGCGACGCGGTCGGCAAACCGATCCATCCATTCAGCCGCAGGCCGGCCTGCGCGTGGTCGATGCCAAGGGCGCGCGACAGGAACTCCGGCCCCAGCGCCTCGGCGAGCCGTCGCGCCGCCTCGTCGGGCTGCGGACGGTAGTGCCGCAACAGGCGTCCGTTGTGGCTGAGCCGCAGTTCGATGCCCGGCCGTGCCAGCGCGAGCTGCCGCAGCCAGTCCTCGATGTGCCCCAGTTCGGTGCGCTCGGCTTTCAGGAACTTGCGCCGGGCGGGCACGTTGAAGAACAGGTCGCGTGCCTCGACGGTCGTGCCACGGGCATGGGGATGCGGCGACACGGCCCCGACGCGCCCCCCGTCCACATCGAGGCGGGCGCCGTGCGCCGCGTCCGCCGTGCGCGACGTGACCGCGAAGCGGCTGACGGACGCGATCGACGGCAGGGCCTCGCCGCGGAAGCCCAGCGTGGCCACGGCCTCGAGGTCGTCGAGGCTGGCGCTCTTGCTCGTGGCGTGGCGGGAGACGGCCAACGGCAACTCGTCCGCTGGAATGCCGACGCCGTCATCGCGGATGCGGACCAGCCGGGCGCCGCCTTCCTCGAGGTCGACGTCAACGCGGGTGGCGCCGGCGTCCAGCGCGTTCTCAACCAGCTCCTTCACCACGGACGCCGGGCGCTCGACCACTTCGCCCGCGGCGATCTGGTTGACGAGCACGTCGGGCAGCAGCTGGATGGGCATGGGGGCGATGACGGCGGCGCGGGCCCCGATCATAGCGGAGCCCGGCACCGGGCCCGGAGCGCTCAGCGCGGGGCGGCCGGGATGCGCAGGCGCTCGCCGACGCGGACCATGTCGCTGCGCTTGTCGTTGGCTTCGCGCAACTCCGACAGCGACACGCCGTGGCGGGCGGCGATCAGGCCCAGCGTTTCGCCACGGGCGACCACGTGCTGCCGATCGACGCGGAGCCGGTCCTGGTTGGCCGCGAACCAGCTCCCGGGGGGCGGCTGCGAACCGAAGTAGTCGGAGACGCCCTTGGCCACCACCGTGGCGAGGCGCTCGCGGAAAGCCGGGTCGTTGAGCTTGCGCTCGTCTTCGGCGTTGGTGATGAAGCCGGTCTCCAGCAGCATCGACGGCACGTCCGGCGAACGCAGCACCCAGAAGTTGGCGCGCTCGACCTGCGGCTTGTGCGTCTTGCCGACACTGCGCAACGCGTCGAGCACGTGGTTCGCCGCCTCGTCGGAGACGCGCAGCGTGGCGCTCTGGGAAAGATCCAGCAGGACGGCCGCGAGCGTGCGGTCCTTGTCGTCGAGCGACACGCCCCCGACGAGGTCCGCGTTGTTCTCACGGTCGGCGAGGAAGCGCGCGGCTTCGCTCGAGGCGCCGCGCG
>JAJTHD010000187.1 GCA_021297925.1 Lysobacteraceae bacterium | reverse complement strand
CTCACGGTCACGCCGCCGCCGACGCACACCTTCGTCTCGACGCTGATCCCGCCGCAGGCCGGCACGCTCAATCCGCCGGGTGGGCCGACCAACACGTTCTACGTGCAGCCGCAGGGCACCGCGCCGACCGTGGTTCCGGGCACGGGAACGCAGTACTGGCTGGTGATCTCCACCGGCTCGACCGCGCCGAACATCGTGCACAACCACCTCCCGCTCGACCCGCGCGTCGCGCCGGGCCTGTCGATCAGCAAGAGCGGTGACCGCCAGATCGCCGAGGTCGGCGACACCGTGCTGTACACGCTCACCGTGCGCCAGACCGCCGGTTCGGCACTGCCGCAGCTGTCGGTGCTCGACGTGCTGCCGCCGGGCTTCACCTACATCGCCGGCACCGCGCGCGTCGACGGCGTCGCCGCTGCCGATCCGGTCGGCGCACCCGGTCCGCGCCTCGGCTTCAGCGTCGGGTCGATCCCCGCCGGCGGCCAGCGCGTCGTCACCTACCGCGTGCGCGTCGGCGTGGGCAGCCAGCAGGGCGACGGTGTGAACCGCGCCACCGCCGTGGGCTGCGGCATCACCGCAGGCTGCCTGGTGCCCGGCACCCTGGTGCCGGTGGGTGGCAGCATCGTCTCGAACGAAGCGCAGTACCGCGTGCGCGTCACCGGTGGCGTCTTCGCCAGCGAGGCCTGCGTGCTCGGCAAGGTCTTCGTCGATTGCGACCGCGATTCGCTTCAGGGCGAGGAGGAGCTCGGCATCCCGGGCGTGCGCCTGTACTTCAGCGACGGCACGTTCGCGATCACCGACGTCGAGGGCAAGTACAGCTATTGCGGCATCGAACCGCGCAGCGCCACGCTGAAGGTCGACGGCTCGACGCTGCCCCGCGGCGCCGTGCTGACGACCAGCAGCAACCGCAACCTCGGCGATGCGAACAGCCTGTTCCTCGATTTGAAGAACGGCGAGCTGCATCGCGCCGACTTCATCGAAGGCAGCTGTTCGAACCGCGTGCTGGAGCAGGTGCGCGCGCGTCGCGGCAATGGCGAAGTGCGTGCGCCCGAGAGCGAGCCGGCCCAGCCCGGCCTGCGCTTCGAGAGCAAGCCCGCCGCCGCCCCCCAGCAGGCCACCGACGGCGCGAACCAGCCGCCCGAACAGCCGCGCGCCCGCAACGGCGGAGGCGCCCTGTGATGCGCCGCCCGCACTCTTCCGGTATCGACACGATGCTCTCCGCATTCCCGTCGCATCGCGCACCGCGCCCGTCGGCGCGCACGCGCCATGCCTTGGCTCTCGGCATCGCCCTGGCCCTCGTTGGCGGCACCGCGGCCGCCACCGCGCCGCAGCGCTTCACGCTGGTGCTGGGCGAGGGCGCCGCGCTGTATCCGCAGTCGCCAGCGAGCAGCGATGCGCCGCCGCGCGCCATCGATGCCACGCAGCGCGACATCGACAACCTCGTCGTCGAACTCGACGCCAACCATCTGCCTGCCGACGGCCAGACCGCGACGACGGTGCGCGTGCGCCTGCTCGGCACCGATGGCCAGCCGCTGCGTGGCGAACGTTTCGCCACCATCGAGCACAGCGGCGGCCGCGTGCTGCTGGATGGCGCGAGCACGGACGAAGGCGGCCCGGGCCGTCGCGATGCCGACCGGGCGACGCCCGGCGTGCAGCTGAAGGTCGTCGACGGCGTCGCCGAGTTCCAGCTCTTGGCCCCGCACGCCCCGCAGGACGTGCTCCTGCGCGTGACCGCCGGTAAGGCGACCGCGCAGGGTGTCGTCAGCTATGTGCCCGAAATGCGCGAGATGCTCGCCACGGGCTTCGTCGATGCGGTCGTGCGCTTCCGTGACGGCGCCAACGTGGTGCAGCCGGCGCGCAGCGACGACGGCTTCGAGCGCGAGATCCGTCGCTGGGAGCGCGACTTCAACGGCGGCAAGGCCAACGCCGCCCTGCGCACCGCGTTCTTCCTGAAGGGCCGGGTGAAGGGCGAATACCTGCTTACCGCCGCCTTCGATTCCGACAAGGACACGCGGGCGCGCCTGCTCCGCGACATCCGCCCGGACGAGTACTACCCGGTCTACGGCGACAGCTCGCTGCTGGGCTTCGACGCCCGCAGTGCCGATCGCCTGTACCTGCGCGTCGACAAGGGCCGCAGCTATCTGCTGTACGGCGATTTCCAGACCACCGACGGCCAGCCGGCGATGGCGCCGCTGGGCGCTGGGCAGGGCCCGCTCGCGCAGCGCAGCCTCGGCCTCTACAACCGCAGCGCCACGGGCTTGAACTGGCATTTCGACACACCGCGGGTGCGCGGCAACGTGTTCGCGATGCACGACGACCTGCGCCAGGTGATCGAGGAGTTCCCCAGCCAGGGCAGCGGCCCCTACGGCCTGCGCAACAACGCCGTCTATGAGGGCAGCGAACGCGTCGAGGTGGTGGTGCGCGACCGCAACCAGCCCTCGCGCATCCTCAGCGCGCGTCCGCTGCTGCGCTTCGTCGACTACAGCTTCGAAGTCTTTTCGGGCCGCATCCTGCTGAACCAGTTCCTGCCGGCCTTCGACAGCGACCTCAACCCGGTGTCGCTGCGCGTCACCTACGAGGTCGACCAGGGCACGGAAGCGTTCTGGGTCGCCGGTGCCGATGCGCAGGTGAAGCTGGGCGAGCGCGTCGAACTCGGCGGCAGCCTCGTCGATGACCGCAACCCCTTCGCCGAGAGCGACCTCGGCAGCCTCAACGCCGGCGTGCAGCTCGGCGAGAAGACGCGGCTCGTGGCGGAGTTCGCGCGCAGCCGCGGCGAGGTCAACACCAATCCGATCAACCAGTTCGCTTCGCCCGCGCTGCAGGGCGTGAGTGGCCGCATCGAGGGCGACGCCTGGCGCGTCGAACTCGACCACGACGGCGAGCGCTTCGACGCCCGCCTGTTCGCCGGTGCGTCGGACCCCCAGTTCAACAACCCGGCCTCGCCCCTGTACGGCGGCCGCGGCGAGGCGTCGCTCGACCTAGGCTACGCCCTGGCCGAGCGCGTCGATCTGTATCTCGAAGCCTTGCGCAGCGTCGATCGCAACGTCGACGGCGGCGAGCGCGAAGGGGCCAACCTCGGCGCGCGCTGGCAGGCCACCGAACGCCTCACGCTCGACCTCGGCCTGCGCAAGCTGCGCGAGACCGTCGGCCGCTACTCGCCGTGGAGCACGGCCACGCCCTTCGGCGACCGCTTCGGCCTCGGCGGCAGCATCGCGACCGGCAGCGCCGGCGGCGCGCTCGGCTTCGGCCAGCAGCCGCTCGATCCGCAGACTGGCCTGCCGCTGGTGTGGAACGGCGTCGGCCAGGCGCCGCTCTCCGAACTGCCGATCGGCACGCGTCTCGACAGCACTACCCTGCGCCTCGGCGCCGGCTGGCAGGCCAGCCAGCGTTTGATGTTGGGCGGCGAAGTCGAAGCCGATGTCGCCGGCGAGGACCGCGAGCGCGTGGCCCTCGGCGTCGACTACCAGTGGCGCGAGCGCCAGCGCCTCTACGCCCGCGCCGAGCGGCAGACCGGCCTCTCCGGCCTGTACGGCGTCAGCACCGCGGGCCGGCGTGCCGACACCTTCGTGTTCGGCGTCGATTCCACCGTGCTGCGCGACACCCAGCTGTTCAACGAGTACCGGCTGCGCGACGCCATCGCCGGCCGCGATGTGCAAGCCGCCAACGGCATCCGCAACCTGTGGGAGATCCGCGAGGGCTTGCGCCTCACCACCGCGTTCGAGCACGTCAACGTCATCGACGGCCTCACCGGCGATGCCACCGGTGCCGCGTTCGGCCTCGACTGGACGGCCAGCGAGCTCTGGCGCGCAGCCACCCGCGTCGAACTGCGGCGCACCGACGACAGCGCGCGCACGCCGGGCGACGAAGCCTTCGACACCGGCCTCTGGCAGCTCAGCGTGGGCCGCAAGATCGATCGCGACTGGACCCTGCTGGCGCGCAACTATCTGCTGCGCACCGACTACGCGGCGCGCGGCGACGTGCTGCAGAACCGCACGCAGGTCGGCCTGGCCTATCGCGACACCGACACCAACCGCGTCAACGCGCTGGCCCGCTACGAGTACAAGCTCGAGGACGACGACAGCGGCCTCGGCGTGGCGACCGGCCTTGGCCTGCCTCCGGTGCTCGGCGGCGCCACGCGCGACAGCGTCCGCAGCCGCGCGCACATCGTCTCGACCCACGCCGACTGGCACCCGAGCCGGCCGTGGTGGCTCACCGGCCGCCTGGCCGCGAAGTGGCAGGACGACCGCTTCACGAGTCCGGACGGCCGCGTCGTCGATGACGACTTCAACGCCTGGCTGGCCTCGGGGCGCGTGGTCTACGACGTCACCGAGAACTGGGACCTCGGCCTGCTCGGCGCCACCTTCCGTGGCGAGGACGGCGCGAACCAGTACGCCTACGGCGTCGAAGTCGGCCGCCTGCTGCGGCAGAACCTCTGGCTGTCCGTCGGCTACAACTGGGCCGGCTTCGAAGGCGACCCCGACCTCGCCCGCTACGAATACACGCAGGACGGGTTCTACGTCCGCCTGCGCTTCAAGTTCGACGAAACCCTGTTCATGGCCGACCCCTACGCGTCGGATCGCGACTGACCAAGGACACCACGATGCGCCTGATCCTCCCCACCGCCATCGCCGCCGCGCTGTCGCTCGCCGGTAGCGCCTTCGCCGCCGACGTCGCGCTGCGTCCCGAAGGCGAGCGCACCAGCGATGCCGCCATCCATGCCGACCACGCCGCCTACGCCGGCGTGCAGCGCCGCCTCCAGACCTTGAACGAGGGCGGCCGTCCGCTGCGCGACTACCACCTGTCGAAGGCGCAGTGCTGGCTGGACGTGAGCTTCCACGAATACACGCGCAACGACCGCAGCGATTTCACCCAGGCCGCCTTGGACGAGTCGGTGAAGCTCGTCGTCGCGATGGAAGCCAAGGCCGAGCCGCTGCCGATGGACACGCCGCTCGTCAACGACGCCGCCCGCCTGCGCCCCGACCTCTGGGAGCGCTTCGGCGCGCTGAAGCAGCACACGGGCTTCCGTTGCGCCCAGCAGCTCGTCGCCTGCGGCGAAGTCGAGCTGGTGCATGCCGGCAACGAGTACCACCAGCAGCAGTGGCGCCACGCCAAGCCCTACGTGCAGATCGCCGAGGAGAACCTCGCCCAGGCGACGGCCGCGGCCGAGGCCTGCCCGACGCCGCCGGTCGCGCCGGTGCGTGTGGAGCGCATCGTGCTCAACGCCAGCGCGCTGTTCCGTTTCGATCGCAGCGCCGAGGCCGATCTGCTGCCGCAGGGTCGCGCCGAGCTCGACGCCCTCGCCGCGAAGCTCGGCGACGCGTATGCGAGCGTCGAGTCGATCGCGCTCGTCGGCCACACCGACCGCCTCGGCAGCGAGACTTACAACGATCGCCTGTCGAAGGCCCGCGCCGACACGGTGAAGGCCTACCTGCAGGGGAAGGGCATCGCGACCGAGATCACGGCCATCGGCCGCGGCGAAGCCGCGCCGGTGAAGGACTGCCCGGGCGGCGACGTCGCGACCCGCGCGATTACCGAATGCTTGCAGCCCAACCGCCGCGTCGAAGTGACGATCACCGGCGAACGTCGTAGCGCGCCCTTGGCACGCTGACCGGCACGGCTTCCTCACTGGGGGAGGGCGGTGCGCTCGCGCTTCGGCAGGTGCGCCTTCAGGAAGGCCATTTGGTCGGCGAGGATGTGGCGGTTCGAAAGGATCAGGTGCTCCACCCAGCTCGGCCGGAACGGGATCGCCAGCAGGGGCATGCCCGCCTGCTGGGGCGTCCGGTCCCCTTTCTTAGAGTTGCAGTGGATGCAGGCCGCCACCACGTTCTCCCAAGCGTCGCGCCCGCCCTTCGAGGTCGGCATGACGTGGTCTCGGGTGAGGGCTTGGCGACGACCGTCCGCGCCGCAGTAGAGGCACATCCAGTGGTCGCGCGCGAACAGTGCGGGATTCGTTAGCGTCGGCGTCGGATCGGGCACGCGGCTCTGCGCATGCCCGCGCGCCGCGATGATCGGTGCGATCGGCAGGATGCTGCGGCGGCCGGTCCAGCGGTTGGTGCCGCCATGCAGGGTCATGCAGGGGTCGCCCAGCGTCCAAGCGACGGCATCCCGCGCATAGAGGCAGGCCGCGTCCTGCCAGCTCATCCAGTGCAGGATGCGGCCGTGGGCGTCGAGGGCGAGGAGCCGGGGCGCGGGGCCCGAGGGGAAACGCGGGGGGGCAGGCGCCCGCGCCAGGGGGGTGACTCCCCCGGCCTGCTCGACTGCCGGATGCGGCGCGGCGGGCTCCATTCGATCTCAAGGATACCCCGCTTTCGTGACGGCGCAAGCACATCGGCATGACGGTCCGTCGTCGCTATGCTGGCCTCCCCGCTTGGAGATCCCCATGGCCGCGCTCTATCCCGAGATCGAACCCTTCGACACCGGCACGCTGCAGGTCGATGCCCGGCATCGCCTGTACTACGAGCAGTGCGGCAACCCGGCCGGTAAGCCCGTCGTGCTGCTGCATGGCGGTCCCGGGGCCGGATGCGGGCCGAAGATGCGCCGTTTCCACGACCCGCGCCATTACCGCATCGTGCTGTTCGACCAGCGCGGCGCCGGGCGCTCCACCCCGCACGCCGACCTCGTCGACAACACCACGCCGCACCTCGTCGCCGACATCGAGGCGCTGCGCCGCCACCTCGGCATCGATCGCTGGCAGGTCTTCGGTGGCAGCTGGGGCTCCACCCTCGCGCTGGCCTACGCGGAAGCGCACCCGGAACGCGTCACCGAACTCGTACTGCGCGGCATCTTCATGCTGCGCCGCTGGGAACTCGAGTGGTTCTACCAGCAGGGCACGTCCCGCCTGTTCCCGGAGGCGTGGGCGCAGTACGTCGAGGGCATCCCGGCCGTCGAGCACGGTGACCTCATCTCCGCCTACCACCGCCGCCTGACGTCGGAGGACCCGGCGATCCGGCTCGCGGCGGCGCGGCGCTGGAGCGTCTGGGAGGCGGCGACCAGCTTCCTGCGCCAGGACGCCGAGTTCATCGCCGGCCACGAGGACGAGGCCTTCGCGCTGGCCTTCGCCCGCATCGAGTCGCATTACTTCGTCAACGGCGGCTTCTTCGAGGTCGAGGACCAGCTGCTGCGCGACGCGCACCGCCTCCGCGCGATCCCCGGCACCATCGTGCACGGCCGCTATGACGTGGTCTGCCCGGTGCAGAGCGCGTGGGACCTCAAGCAGGTTTGGCCGGAAGCGAACCTCGTCATCGCGCCGGCCTCGGGGCACTCGGCCTTCGAGCTCGAGATCGCCAGCGCGCTGGTGGACGCCACCAACGCCTACCGCTGATCACCGCCGCCCGCGGTGCCGCTCAGGCGGCACTGCCGTCCGCGTTGCGATCCACGAACCAGAGGCCGGCCCACAGCTTCGGGTCCATGGCATAACCTTCGGCCATCTTCGCGGTCAGCCAGCGCGCGGCCTCGGCGACCGGCACCTCGTGCACGGTGATGTCCTCGGTGTCGTCCCCGCCACCCGCGTGCACGCGCGTGAGGCTCCGTGCCCGGCAGAAGGCGATGCACTCGTTGCTCATGCCGGAACTGGTCGGCCCTTCCATCAGCACCTCGACGTGGGCCGCCTGCCAGCCGGTTTCCTCCAGCAGCTCGCGGGCCGCAGCCATTTCCAGCGTGTCCTCGCCGTCCTGGTCACCGACCAGGCCTGCCGGCATCTCGATGGTGCGCTGTTGCAGCGGCACCCGGTACTGCTCGACGAACAGCAGCTTCTGCTCGGGGGTGACGGCGACGATGATCACCGCCTTGCCTTCGGCGTGGGTGCGTTCCGCGTATTCCCAGGTGCCGCGGGTGCGGATGCGCAGCCAGCGGCCCTCCCAGGCCGTGACGGCGGTCGGGGCGGGGTCGTCTTGTCGGTGATCCATCGGGGCTCCGGTTCAGGTCGCGAGGCGGACGCCGTCGAGAAGGCGCCTACGGGTCATGGGGCCGACGCGCAGGCGGCCGCACAGGGCGTCGATCGCCTCCGGGTCGCCGTCGCGGCGACGGCCGTCGAAGCCCTCGGGCAGCGGGGCGTCCGTCGCGATGGTGGCGAGCCGGCGCGACAGCAGCGCGGTATCGCGATGGGCGCGCAGGCGCAACGCGTGCTGGGCCGCGCCGCGCAAGCGAAGCAGCGGCACTTCGTCGAGCCGGTCGAGCAGTGCGTCCAGTGAGCCGTAGACCCCGAGCAGGGTCGCTGCCGTCTTCGGACCGATCCCGGGCACGCCGGGGATGTTGTCGACCGCGTCGCCCGTGAGTCCAAGGTAGTCCGCGACCTGGTGCGCATGCACACCGAGCTTCGCACGGACGCCCTCCGGCCCCCAGCGCTCGTTGCGCGCGAAGTCCCACTGCTCGTCGCCGTGGTCCAGGAGTTGGCCCATGTCCTTGTCGGCCGAGACGATGACCACGCCTTGCCCGTCGCGTCGCGCCTGCGCCGCCGCGGCGCCGATCAGGTCGTCGGCCTCGAAATCGTGGTGCGCGAGCACCGGCAGGCCCATTGCCTCGCCGAGCGCCTTGCAGTGCGCGAACTGGCGCTTCAGCTCGTCCGGCGCCGGATCGCGGTTGGCCTTGTAAGCGGGGTAGATCGCGTTGCGGAAGCAGCTGTCGAGCGCCTCGTCGAACGCCAGCACGAGGTGGGTGGGGCGCGACCGTTCCATGAGCTCGCACAGGAACCGGGCGAAGCCATGCACGGCGTTCGCCGGCCATCCCTCGTCGTCCTCGACATCGGGCGGCGTGCCGTGCCACGCGCGGAACACGTACAGGCTCGCGTCCACCAGGTGGGTTGCCGGCCGCGCGGGGCACGACATCATGGACGCCAGTCCGTCCGCTTCGCAGCGAGTTCCGGGCGCACCCGCTCCGGGGCTTCCGCCGTGGCCGTGCCGATGTGGATGAACCCCAGCAACTGCTCGTGCGGGGCCAGCCCCAGCCCGGCGAGGATCTCGCGGTCGTAGGCCGCCCAGCCGGTCAGCCATTGCGCGCCGAAGCCCATTGCCTGTGCGCCCTGCAGCAGTGCGAAGCACACCGCGCCCCCGGACATGAGTTGCTCGACCACGGGGACCTTGTGGCCTTCGACGGGTGCGGCGATGACGGCCACGATGACCGGGGCGTGGTTGAAGCGCTCGCGATCCTTCTCGAGGGCCGCGGTGGATGCCTTCGGGTCGATCGCGAGGGCGCGGGCGGCGAGGCGTTCGCCGAGCACGGCCCTCGATGGCCCGCGGATCAGGAGGAACCGCCAGGGAGCGAGCTTGCCGTGGTCGGGGACGCGCATCGCCGCGGTGAGGAGCGCGTCGAGCTGGGCGTCGTCGGGACCGGGCAGGGAAAGGAGGCGGCTGGGGACCGACCGGCGCCGGTCGAGGACATCGAGTGCGTGCATGGACTGCAGTCTACCGGTACGGGGTGTGATGACCGACGCCAACTGACGATTCCGTCACGGTTTGCAAGTGTCAACCTGCCCACTATTCTGGTCGTTGCGCGCCATCCCCCCGCGTCCCGAGCCTGCCATGAGCCCCCAGACCACCCGTCCGCCGACCTACGACGAGCTGCTCCGCGCGACCCGTCGCTCGATGGTCGACCAGTTGTCGAGGCTCGTGCTGTCGGTGTTGGGTCGCGTCGACGACTGGCTGTTCGACCTCGCCCAGAAGGAAGGGGAAGGTTCCGATCCTTTCGCCCGATCCCCGCGACTCGAGGCGATGAACGCCCTCCGATCGAACCGGGCAGCCATCGAGCGCCGCTTCGCCGCGCACTACGAGGGCTTGTTCGACGGCCTGATTGACGCGAAGCCGGCGGAGCCGACGAACGTCCGCCTCAGCCTCGTCGACGAGCAGGAGCTCGAGCGGCAGCTCGCGTCCGACCTCATCGTCGATGCGCTGCAGCGCTCCCACGGCCACACGCTCGACGCGCTCGCGAAGGCGCTGGCCAAGGTGGTCGGCGTCGAGTCCGTCGCTCCGCGCCAGAACCCCTTGAGCCCCTACAACTTCGGCCATGCGCTGCATCGCGCGGTGAAGGAAATCGAGCTCCCCAACATGCTGCAGGTCGTACTCTACAAGTACTACGAGCGCGAACTTCAGCAGAGTTTCCCCGAGGTCCTCGACCCCGTAGTCCAGCGTTTCGTCGCCGCCGGCCTGCTGCCACGCCAACTTTCCGCGGGCGGCGGCATCCGCCCGGCCGGACCCGGCGGGCGCGCGGACGGTCGCGACGGTGCGCGCGACGCCGGCCCGGCGGAGCACGAGCCATCGTCGGGCGGCGGTGGGACGGGGCACGGCGGCGGCTCGTCGGCGGCCCACGGCGACGATGCCAATGTCTTCGCCCTCTTGCGCGAAATGTTGCGGGCGTTGCGTCCGGCGGCGCAGGCGGCCGATGCCCGCCCGGAACGCGTCGAGCGACGCCCGCTCGCCACCGCCGAGATGCTCTCGGTGCTCTCGCTCATGCAGGCCGAGGTTCCGCCCTCGGTGCTGGAGACGATGGAGCGCCACGAGGCCTCGCTGTCGGTCCTTCTGAAGCGCGACCTGATCGAGAGCGCGGCCCGTATCGGCCTGTCGCCCGACCAGATCCGCCTGCATCCGGACGAGGAGGACGCGGTCGACCTCGTGGGCATGCTGTTCGACGTGCTGTTCGACGAGCACGACTTCGAACAGCGCGCCCGCAACCTCGTCAGCCGGCTGGTCGTGCCTTACGTGAAGGTCGCGCTGCTGGACCGGCGGATGTTCATGTACCGCACCCACCCCGCACGTCGCCTCTTGAACGCGGTAACCGAGGCGTGCGAAGGCAATGGCGGGCAGAGTTCGCAAGAGCGCGAGATGCTCGGAAAGGCCGAGCAGATCGTCGATATCCTGGTGGCGGACTTCAACGAGGACGTCGCCATCTTCGAGACCCTCGAGTCCGAACTCCGCTCGTCGCTGGAACAGCACCAGAAGCGGATCGAACTGGCCGAACGCCGCGCCGCCGAGGCGCAGCGTGGGCAGGAGCGCCTCGAACAGGCGAGGGTCAGGGCCGGCGGCGAGGTGGCCAACCGCGTGGACAGCCGCAGGGTGCCTGCGGCGCTGCGCGAATTCCTCGCCCGCAGCTGGTCGCACCACCTCGCCCTGGTCGCCCTGCGCGAAGGCACCGAGTCGGCCGCGTGGTCGGGGGCCTTGGCCTTGGCGGACAAGTTGATCGACCTGCTGCCCGGCGGCAGGGCGGCCGGGGTCGGGCTCTCCACCGCGCTGGCCGGCCTCGGGGGGGACCTCGTTGCCGTGCTCGCCAGCTCCGGCGTGCAGGGTGACGCGGCCGACCAGGTCCTTCGTGCCATCGCCGACGGCATCGAAGCACAGCGGCGCGGTGACGCTGTGGCCGCGCAGCAGGCCGCCGCGGTGCTGAAGGTGGCGCCGGAACCGCCGCCCGCCCCGCCGCCGCCGCGCCTCAAGGTCGTCGGCGGTACCGAGGCGCATGGCACCCCCGACCCCGAGGACCTTCTCCGGCTCCGCGAGCTGAAGGTCGGCGACTGGGTCAGCCTTGCCGGCGAGGACGAGCGGATGGCCCCGGCGAAACTCGCATGGATCTCGCCGATTTCCAACCGGCTGATGTTCGTGAACCGCCGCGGCGTCCGCATCCTGGTGGTGTCCATCGAGGAACTCGCCGCGCTCAAGAAGGCGGGAAAGCTTCAGTTGCGCGACGCGCAGGGCGGTGCCTTCGAGGATGCCCTGCAGCGGATGGTCGGCCGCCTGCAGCAGCAGGACAGGGCCTGAGGCACGGGAGTCCACCTTCCGCTAGCATCGGGCCTTCCCCGTTCGGAGCCCCGTCATGCCAGCCATCGTGGCCTGCCTCAAGGAAACCGCCGCCGGCGAACGCCGCGTCGCCATCACCCCTGAAACCGCGAAGAAACTCGCTGCGCTCGGTGCCACGGTGCGTGTCGCCCGCGACGCCGGTGCCCAGGCCGGGTTTCCGGATGCCGCCTACGAGACGGCCGGCGGTGCCGACGGCGATGCCGCCCTGGCCGAAGCCGACCTGCTGCTCTGCGTGCAGTCGCCCGATGCCGCGACTCTCGCGAAGCTCAAGCCGGGCGCGCTGGTGGTCGGGATGCTGGCTGCGCACGCGCCGGGCGATCGCCAGGCAGCGCTCGAGGCCCGCGCCCTCACCGCCTTCGCGATGGAACGGCTGCCGCGCACCACGCGCGCGCAGGCGATGGACGTGCTGAGTTCGCAGGCCGGCATGGCCGGCTACAAGGCCGTGCTGCTGGGGGCCCAGCTCGCCCCCCGGTTCTTCCCGATGCTCAGCACGGCGGCGGGCACGATCCGGCCCTCCAAGGTGCTGGTAGTCGGCGCCGGCGTGGCCGGCCTGCAGGCCATCGCCACCGCCCGTCGCCTCGGTGCCCAGGTCGAAGGCTTCGACGTGCGCCCCGAGACCCGCGAGCAGATCGAGTCGCTCGGTGGCCGATTCCTCGACCTCGGGGTCTCGGCGGCCGGCAGCGGGGGCTACGCCCGCGAGCTCAGCGCCGAGGAGCGTGCCCTGCAGCAGCAGCGCCTGGCCGACCACCTCAGGGGCATCGATGTCGTGGTCTGCACAGCGGCGGTGCCGGGCCGCCCCGCGCCGAAGATCATCACCGCGGCGATGGTGTCGGGCATGAAGCCCGGCAGCGTGCTGGTCGACATGGCCGCCGAGACCGGTGGCAACTGCGAGTTGACCCGTCCGGGCGAGACGGTCGAGCACGGCGGTGTCATCGTCGCCGGTCCGCTCAACCTCCCCTCCACGGGCGCGGTGCACGCGAGCGAGATGTACGCCCGCAACCTGCTCAACTTCGTGAGCCTCTTCCTGAAGGAGGGTCAGCTGGCCCTCGATTGGAACGACGAGCTGATCGAGAAGAGCTGCTGGGTTCGCGCTGCCGCCCCCGCGGCGGCCTGAGTCGAACGGCGTGGGCCCCGGCGTGCGCCGGGCCCGCGAAGCTCAGCGCGTGCCTTCGGCCTGCGGCGGCGGGGCCACGCCGGGGCCACCGGCCTCGAGCCATTGGCGCCGTTGCGCGGGCGTCAGCGATGCCCAGGTGCGGCGTGCCGCCTCCCGCTCGGCTTCGGGCAGGGCCTGCAGGCGCTGCCAGACCTCGCGCAGGCGGCCCCGTTGCTCGCCGTCGGCCCGGCGGTAGCGTTCCACGCCCGCCCGCGCCAGACGTTTCTGCTCGGGGCTCAGGCTGGCCCAGAGGCGTGCCCGCTCCAGGTAGCGGCGCTGCTGTTCAGGGCTGGCCTGGTTCCAGCGTTCGCGGATGGGCTGGGCGAGCGCCGCGCGGTCGGCCTCGGAAAGCGCCTCCCAAGGGGTGCCGGCCACGGTGGGCGCGCCGCGGGTGTCCGTGCCCGGCGCGGTCTGGGCGGCGAGCGGCGCCGTGCCGGCAAGGCCGAGCAAGGCGATCAACAGGGGGGTCAAGGCGAGCTTCATAGCGTCCATCCTTCATCGGCCCCGTCCATGGCGGGGGCGGGCGTATCGGTGTCGACCGGGGCCTGGGCCAGCCAGGCGTAGAACTCGGCGTCGTTTTCCAGTTCGAGCGTCGCGGCTTCGGTAAGCGCCGCGGCCTCGGCGGGGGCCTGCGCGGACGCCGGCGGCGGCCCGGCAGCGACCAGGGGCGTCGCAGCGGGGGGCGGTAGGGTGGGCGCGTCCGGCTGGCGCGGAAGGTAGAGCGCCACCACCAGCGCGGCCGTCACCAAGCCTCCGGCGGGCCACCACCAGCGTCGCGGGGTCCCGGTGCCGCGTGCCAAGGCCTCGCGGCGTCGCGCGCGCAGCGCCGTGCGGGTGGCCGCGTCGGTGGCGTCCACCTGTGCCTCGAACAGGGCGCGGCTGCGTTGGATGGGGTCGTGCGGGGCGGTCATCGCCAGTCGTCCAGTCGGGTGCGCAGGGCAGCCTGCGCACGGAAAAGATGGGTCTTCACGGAGCCCTCCGAGCATCCCATGGCCACCGCGGCCTCGGCCACGGACAGCCCCTCCAGCTCACGTAGCAGGAAGGCCTCGCGCTGCCGTCGCGGCAGGCCACGCAGCGCGGCGCCCAGTGCCACCCAGGTGCGTTGCCGCTCGTCGGCCGCGTCGGGGCCGGCGCCCGGGTCGGCCACCTGCAGGATCGGGTCTTCGGCCTTGGCGTCGTCGCTCGCCCCGCCAAAGACCGAGAGCACCCGCTGGCGCACGGTGTTGCGCCGGTGCCGATCGGTGATGCGGCTGCGCAAGACACTGAAGAACAAGGCCGGCCACTCGGCCTGTGGCCGCTCGCGGTAGGCGAGGAAGGCGATCATCGCGTCCTGCATGGCATCGAGCGCGTCCTCGCGATGGCCGAGGGCGAGCTCGGCCATGCGGAACCCGCGCACCTCGACACTGGCGAGGAAGCCGTCGAGCGCCATGGTCGGCGGCGTCGCAGTCAAGGGGCGATGGGGTCCGTGGCCATCCATGGGGACGAT
>JAJTHD010000147.1 GCA_021297925.1 Lysobacteraceae bacterium | reverse complement strand
GATTCGGCGCGGGCTTGGCGGTGGCGGCCGTGGCCTTGGGGTGGCGCTTCCTGCGAATGAGTCGGGCCGTGGGTCCCCCGTCGCCCGTCGACGCCTGACTCGGCCGTGCCGGTGTTCACGTCTGTCTCACCCGCGTGGGCGCTCAATGGGCGCGTGAATTCACAAAGATGAATACGAAATTTTCACATTCCTGAAGGAGCCCGCCATGCGCCGTGACGACCCCGCCGGACTGATCCTCGTCGTCGAGGACAACCGCAACCTCACCGAGATGATGGGCGAGTACCTCGAAGCCCGAGGCTTCGGCGTCGCCGCCGCCGGCGACGGCCACGACGGCTACCGCCTCGCCGTCGACAACAGCTACGACGTCATCGTCCTCGACCTGATGCTGCCGCGGATGGACGGCGTCGAACTTTGCCGCAAGCTGCGCAACGAGGCGAAGAAGAGCACACCGGTGCTCATGCTGACCGCCCGCGACACCCTGCAGGACAAGGTGATCGGCCTCGATGCCGGCGCCGACGACTACCTCGTCAAGCCGTTCGCCATCCAGGAGCTCGAGGCCCGCCTCCGCGCCCTGATCCGTCGCGACCGCCGCCAGG
Source organism: Lysobacteraceae bacterium (assembly GCA_021297925.1). Taxonomy (GTDB): domain Bacteria; phylum Pseudomonadota; class Gammaproteobacteria; order Xanthomonadales; family Xanthomonadaceae; genus Silanimonas. Next base: position 2,468 of record JAJTHD010000147.1, on the reverse strand, counting down.
GCCGCGCCGAGGGGCGGAAGGTCGACGCCCTGATCCACGATACCGCCTCGCTGCGCGTCACCCGCGGCGGCAAGGAGATCCAGCTCTCGCCGATCGGGCTGCGCCTGCTGACCATCCTGATGCGCGAGTCGCCGCGCGTGGTGACGCGCCGCGACATCGAGCGCGAGATCTGGGGCGACGGGCTGCCGGACTCGGACACCCTCCGCAGCCACCTGTACAACCTCCGCAAGGCGATCGACCGCCCGTTCCAGAAGCCGCTGCTGCACACCGTGCAGACCGCCGGCTACCGGATCGCCGACCTCGACACCGCACCGGCGGCATGAGCGACACCACCGGCATCCGCCGAAAGATCTGGATCGCCTTCATCCTGCAGGCCGCCGCGATCAGCTTCGCGGCGGTCTTGGGCGTCTACGGTGCGTCGGCGGTGCTCAAGCACCTGCTGATCCAGCGTGCGCTCACCGAGGAAGCCTCGCACTTCTGGAAGCGCAGCGAGGCGAATCCCGCCGCGGCGGTGCCGGACACCTTCAACATGACCGGCTACGTCGTCGATCGCGGCCAGTCGACCGACGTGCTGCCCGAGCCGCTCCGTCCGCTCATCGACGGCTACCACAGCCTGCCGCGCTCGCAGGGCGGGTCGTTGGTGCTGGTCCAGGGCCGGGACGGACGGCGCCTCTACCTGCTGTTCAAGCAGGAGCAGGTCGATGCCCTGGCGTTCTGGTTCGGCGTGGTGCCGCTGACGCTGGTGCTGGTCGTGGTCTACGTGATCGCCTGGACGACCTACCGGGCCTCGCGCCGCGCGGTCTCGCCGGTGATCTGGCTGGCCTCGCAGGTGCAGCGCTGGGACCCCAAGCACCCCGAGGTGAGCGCGCTGAAGCCGGAGAACCTGCCGGTCGACGTCGAGGGCGAGACCCTGGTGCTGGCCTCGTCGCTGCACGACTTCGCCGCGCGCATTGAGGAGCTCGTGGCCCGCGAGCGCAACTTCACCCGCGACGCCAGCCATGAGCTGCGAACGCCGGTGGCGGTGGTCCGCATGGCCAGCGAGATGATGGCGGTCGACGAGGCCTGCTCGCCGCGCCAGCGCAAGGCGATCAACCGCATCCAGGGCGCGGTGCGCGACATGGAGACGCTGATCGAGGCCTTCCTGATCCTCGCCCGCGACGGCGACACCGGCTTGCCGCCGGAGTCGATGCTCGCCTCAGAGGTCGTCGAGGAGGAGCTGGAGAAGGCGCGGCCGCTGGTCGGCAACAAGCCGGTCACGCTGAACTTCGACCTCCGCGCCGACTTCCGCGTGGAGGCCCCGCGCCGCGTGGTGTCCGTCCTGCTGAGCAACCTGATCCGCAACGCCTGCTACTACACCGACGCCGGGCACGTCACGGTGCGCGTCGACCGCGACGAGATCGTCGTGGAGGACAGCGGCATCGGCATGACGCCCGACCAGTTGGCGCGGGTATTCGAGCCGTTCTGGCGTGCCGACATCGGACGCAAGGACGGGCAGGGCGTCGGCCTGTCGATCGTGCAACGCCTCTCGCAGCGGTTCGGCTGGCCGGTCCGGCTGGAAAGCACGGCCGGCATGGGCACGCGGGCTCACGTGCATTTTCCCAACGCCGGTCCCTCGGGGCCCTGAGGCCCGCGTGACGGCGACTCCCGGTGGACGCAGAATCGGGGTTCCGTCGACCGGATCGTCCCGATGCGCCGCCTTCCCGCCTCCGTGTCCGCCTTCCTCGTTGCCATCGCCATGACCCTGCCGGTCGGTGCGTCTCCCGGTCCCGGCGCCGGGGACCGTCCTCGCACCGCCCTCGTGATCCACGGCGGTGCCGGGGTCATCACCCGCGAGGATCTTTCCGCGGCGGACGAGGCATCGATCCGCGCCGACCTCGACCGCGCGCTCGACGCCGGCGATACCGTGCTGAAGGCCGGCGGGGCCGCGCTGGACGCCGCGGTCGCGGCCGTGCGGGTGCTCGAGGATTCGCCGTGGTTCAACGCCGGCAAGGGCGCGGTGTTCACCGCCGACGGCACGCACGAGCTCGATGCCGCCGTCATGGAGGGCCACACCCGGCGCGCCGGCGCGGTGGCCGGCGTGCGCAACGTGCGCCATCCGGTGCTCCTCGCGCGCGCCGTGATGGACCACTCGCCGCATGTCTTCCTTGCCGCCGGCGGTGCGGAGTCCTTCGCCGACACCCGGCCGGAACTGGAACGCGTGCCGAATGCCTGGTTCGACACCGAGCGCCGCCGCCTGCAGCTCGAGGCGGCGCGCGAGCGCGAGCAGCGCCAGGCCGCCGGCGAGTCCGTGGACCTGCGCGGCGCCTATTTCGGCACCGTCGGCGCCGTGGCGCTGGACGCGGACGGCCACATCGCCGCGGCCACGTCGACCGGCGGCATGACCAACAAACGCTGGGGCCGGATCGGCGATGCCCCCGTCATCGGTGCCGGCACCTACGCAACGGACCGCTGCGGCGTCAGCGCCACCG